>NZ_JAIXHU010000014.1:0-73067 GCF_025671395.1 Paraclostridium sp. AKS73
TCATATTAGAAAAAGATGATAATTAATATAATATTTTATAAATATATACAAAAAATATGAAACTCTATATAGAGTTTCATATTTTTTATTACTCAAATTTATACTTGTCCCGGGAAATAATCTTGTCAAAATATATTTAATCATTATATGTTGTATTCATAGGCGGTTTAGATACAGATACGTCATATCCTTCATTCAATAAGTCAATTTTTATAATATCTTCAGTAGAAATTTCAAAGTCAAAAATTCCTATATTTTCTTTTATCCTATTTTCATTTGATGATTTTGGAATAGGTATAACCCCTTTTTGAATATGCCATCTCAATACTACTTGTGCTATTGTTTTATTATATTTCTCTGCTAAGTTAATCATTAAATCATTCGAAAATATTCTTCCTCTGCTTATAGGACTCCATGCAATCACTTGAATATCATTTTCTTTACAATAGCTGATCATTTCACTTTTAATGCTAAACGGATGCATCTCCACTTGATTTATCATTGGCATTATAGTTGCAATCTTTTTTAACTCTTCTAAGTGATTTGCTTTAAAATTACAAACTCCTATAGCTTTAACTTTTCCTATAGAATATAAATATTCAAAAGCTTTCCATGTTTCAGCATTTAATTTATTTGGCCAATGAATTAGGTATAAATCTATATAATCTACATCTAAATTCTTTAACGATTTATTAAAAGCTTTAATAGTGCTATCATATCCATGATCTTCATTCCAAAGCTTTGTTACTAAAAATATTTCTTCTCTATCTATTTCACTCTCTTTTATGCCTTTACCTATACCTTTTTCATTCCCATAAAATGAAGCTGTATCTATCATTTTATAGCCTATTTCGAGAGCATTCTTTACTATTTCAGATGTATCTTCATCATTACCTGACTTGTATGTACCAAATCCTACAAGCGGTATCTTTACTCCATTACTTAAGCTCGTAAATTGTTTATCCATAAAATAATCCTCCGTTTTGTTATCTAAATCATTTTTTAATATTATATCACTATGCAAACTTACATAATATAAACTGATAAAATAAATGAAAAAGGAGGATATATGTTTTAATAATACACCCTCCTTTTAATTATTTAGAATTATTTCTTATATGCGCGGCAACCTTTACATCTTCTCTTTTTATATGACTAATTATCCAATTAGCAACCTTACTATTAATTTCACCCACTAAAACAATACTTGGGCCTTCTGCTAAGAGTTTTTTCTGTATATTATCAACAGTATCTATAAAATGTTGATGATACTTTTTATGATTATTGTAATCAGGATAATTGTATTTTTTCTGTAAAACTTCTTCATGCCCAAAATGCGTTCTAGTGTAAGAAGATAAAAATTTCACTGTCTTTTCTAATTCAGCTCTACCCTTACCTTTACTACAAGCTTCTAATAAATCATTTATTGCTTTTATTAATTCTTTATGTTCTGTATCAATTTGTACATTACCAGTTAGTAAATCATCAGTCCATTTATATGCCATTTTGTCTCCTCGCAATCCTTTGCTTATTTTGGTAATTTTTAGTAAATTATATCATTTTTTTTATTTTTAAATCTATTACACTAAGTAAAATTTCTATAGAAAATATCTATTTTAGATTTACATAAAATTAAATTTAGCAATAATATAATTAATAAAAAGATCTTTTAAAGATCTTTTTTTATTAATTATCTGATTTTATATTTACCCATGCATTATCATATATTTTTTTAATATCCATTGGAAAATCTTCATAAATTTCACATCTATCCATTACTTCTTTAGGCATATATGCATTTGGGTTGTTTCTTACATTATCAGGTTGAGCTAATCTAGCTTCTTTATTTGGAGTAGTGTATCCGATTTCATCAGCTATTCTCAACGCACTTTCTTTATCACTAACAAAGTTTATAAATTTCTCTGCTCCTTCAACATTCTCAGCATTTTTAGGTATACATAAACTATCTATCCAGAAATTTGCTCCTTCTTTAGGAACTACATAAACTAAATTAGGATTCTCATCTTGAAGATTTAATCCTTCTCCTGACCATATCATATTTATATCAGACTCACCTGATGGAATCATTGTAGTTCCATTATCAACACCATATATAGGATTTACTGTTTCTCTTTGTTTTATCAACAATTCTTTAGCCTCTTCTATTTCTTTTGGATTTTTCGAGTTTAAAGAGTATCCAAGTTTCTTTAAAGCAGCTCCCATAGTATCTCTATAAGTATCAAACATAAATACTTTATCTTTATATTTTTCATCCCATAAAATATCCCAACTATCCACTTTTTCCTTAACTACATCTTTGTTATAAATAAGGCCTACTGTTCCAAACATATAAGGTACTGAATATTTATTTCCTGGATCTATTTGAAGATTTAAATAATCTTTATCCATTTGAGATATGTTAGGTATATTGTCTTTATTTAATTCTTGTATAAGTCCTTTTTTAATCATTCTTGGCATTAAAGCATCAGATACTAAAATAACATCGTATTTAACTCCACCTTTGCTAATTTTTTGATACATTGTTTCCATATCATCAAATGTTTCAACATTAACCTTTATGCCGTATTTTTTCTCAAATTCTTTTACTGTTTCTTTGTCTATATTTTCTCCATAATTAAGAAAACTTATTTGTTCAGATGAATCTTTGCTACATCCAACAAAAAATGCTCCTATCAATAAAATACAAATTGATAAGCTTAATAATTTAAATATTTTTTCATATTTTAATCCTTTCCTTTAATATAAGATTATTCTAATACCCCAAACTGTAAATAGTCAATCTTCTTTACTTTGTAGTTTTTAATTAAATAATATTCATATCAAATTTATATTTCCATTTTATGGTCATTTATCATTGAAAATGATAAGTTTTTGTATTATAATCTAAACTTGTTTTGTTAACATAGGTCTAATAATGTTATTATCCTGTGAAATATATTTTATAAGGGAAATTATTTAATTTTTAGGTCAAAAATAAATTTTATAAGGAGGAGTACAATGGAAAAAAATAATGAAACTGTATTTTGTTCTAAATGTGGACATAAAAATTTGTCATCAGATAAGTTTTGTTCGAACTGTGGAAATAGCTTAAAATCTATTGAAGATTCAATAAAAGATGCTACCACAAATATTAAAGATACTATTACTAACAATGAAACTTATAAAAAGTTCACTGATATAAGTGGGGATGGCTCTTTAAAGGCAGATTGGGAAATGATGATATGATAAATTTCATTCAAAAAAATACTGAGTATTACATACCCAAATTCAAAGAAATGCAAGAATTAGAAAAAAGTACATCTTGGAACTGGGCATCATTCTTTTTTACATCAAATTGGCTATTCTATAGAAAAATGTATGGATATGGAGTAGGGCTAATAATAGCTAATATAATATTTGCTTGCATACCATTTTTAGGTTGGATTTTACATATAGGTACAAATATTGTATGCGGCTTATATGGGAATAGCTTATATTTAAAATATGTACAAAAACAATTAAGTTCTGTGGATGGGCTTAAAGAAGATATAAAACATAGAGTACTATTATCTAAAGGTGGAACTAACTTAGTATTACCAATTGTTTTAACTTTCTTAGTGCCTATATTATTATTTATACTAGCATTTTTTGGATTAACATTATCTATAATCTCTAGCCCTTATTATTACTAGTTAATTAAAATGGTTATGCTATAAAAATTTATAGCATAACCATTTTTAATCTATTTATATTCTTTTATTATCTGTTTGGTATTTTTTACATATAATTCCCACAACATACCCCTGTTCCTGCTATAGCATTTTGTTTGATTAAAGCTCTTCTTTTAATTCGTAACTATTATTCTCTTTAGGCATCACCTTAAATAATAAAACAGATGAGAATGTTAACATAATCATATCAGTTATAGGTTGAGCATAAATAAATCCTGAAAAACCAAACACTTTGTTTAATATAATTAAAAGAGGCATATATAATAATCCTTGTCTTGATATAGATAATATAAATGCTACAACAACTTTACCCATAGATTGAGCTGAAGTTGTAGATATCATCTGACCTCCTACAAAAGGAAGTGATATAATTAAAGCTCTAAGTATAATAGTTCCTTTGTTTATAACCTCAGGTTCACTTGTAAATAATCCTATTAAAGGATTAGCAAATACCCCAAATATTAAAGCTAAGATTAATCCTATCATAGAAGTTATTATTATACCTTTTTTAATAATTTCTTTAACTCTAGGAATATTATTACATCCATAATTATACCCAACTAATGGTTGACATCCAGCAGAGAATCCCATAAATACAAATGTTCCTATAGTCATTATTTTCATAGCAACTCCCATACCTGCAACAGTTAATGTTCCATAGCCTACTGCTATATTATTTACAATAACAGTTGCTACACCCATTAACATTTGATTTAGAGATGCAGGAACTCCTATTGTAAATATTTCTTTAAATATATTTTTATCATATTTAAATTTCTTTAAATTTATTTTTAAAGTAGTTTTTCCTTTTAAAAATGCATACATAAAGTAAATTAAAGTGGATGTTTGACCTATTATAGTTGCTATTGCAGCTCCAGTTATCTCCATCTTAAGTCCAAATATAAAAACTGGATCTAAAACTATATTTATAACAGTTCCTAATGTAAGACCTATTACAGATTGCATTATATTTCCTTCTGATCTTAAAAGTTGCCCTAATGCATAACTACACATCACAGGAATTGCTCCAATAAACATTATAAATATATACTTATAAGTATAATTAAAGGTAGCATCATTTGCCCCTAGTCCTTTTGCAATATTAGGAGACATAAATATTCCAGCTATCATAACAATTATACTCATTATAATCAAAATACCAGTCGCTATCGATATAGTCTTATTCGCTTCTTCATAATCCTTATTTCCTAAACATCTTGATATATATGAAGACGATCCTGATCCTATAATTCCTGCAATAGCCATAAGCATCATAAATACAGGAAGAGATATATTTGCTGCCGCTAATTGATTTGCATCATTTAACATCCCTATAAAGTAAGTATCTACTAAATTATATAAAACTTGAATCATCATACCCATAACCATAGGTATTGATAATTTAAGTATAGCTTTTGAAACTTTTTCATCTCTTAAAAGTCTAATTTTTTTATCTTCCATCTTGCCCTCCTATTTGTCACTTTCTTCTATTTTTATACAAAATTTTGATAGTGTATTTAAAGCTTCATTTATTTCTTTTCTTTCTTCATTTTCCATATCATCAAACATGTTATTTATACTTTTATATAAATTTTCTTCTAACTCAACTGCAATTTGTTCACCTTTTTGAGTTAATTCTAAATTTGTAAATCTCTTATCTTTTTTGATTTAACTTTTACTACATATCCGTTATCAATTAAAATATCCACTGATGTTGTGAATGCACCTTTTTGAATACCTATAAATTTATTAATTTTACTCATTTGTTTATGTTCATGTTTATGAACAAATAGTAAAATTTTTGCATGTGTTTCATTAAGATTAGAATCTAATTCTTTTATTGATGAGTATTTAAATACATTTTTTGTAAAATGGTGTATAATCATTAAATTTTCTATAAAATTTAAATTTTTCATAAGATCTCCCCTTTCATTAGTTTTAAATAAAACTATCTTACCTTTTATTATATACCACCATAAACAAGGTTGAAACAAAAAGTTTTATTTAAAACTATTTATATTAAAATAAAAAGTACTAACTACTGTAGTTAGTACTTTTTATTTTAATATTTTATTTACATAGCTTTCGCAGGGAATATAGCATCTAAAATTCCTATAACTACAGCTGCTAATAAAGCACCTATAATAGATACTCCCATATTAGGTACTAAAAATTGAGCTGCATATATTATTATTGCTGCTATTAAAAATCCTTTTATTCCTTTTCCAAAAGGAGATGCATCTACTCCCATAAACATTTCTACTAAATAGTCTAGTACTGAAATTACAACAGCTGCTAATAAAAATGACCATATACCCTGTATTGTAAATCCTGGTGTTACAAATGATGTTATAACTAAAATAACTGCAACTAATAGAAATCTTCCTATCCATCTCATTATACTATTATCATTACCATTTTCATGTACCATAAAAGTCACTCCTTAAAATAAAGTAATTTATTATTAATTTTTACAAATAATAAAGTAGATATAAATAATTAAATTTATGCTATTTTTAATTTTCTACTTTATAATCATATATTAACCACTCTATTTTAAAATATCCATTATATAATTTTTATATTTCAAATTTTAATTTTTTTTGAATAAAAAACGTACTTATTAATAAGTACGTTTTTCTTAAATTCATAATATAATTTTTTAATGTAGTTTTACAAATTCCCAAGTTTCACCTTTATTTTTTGATTTATAAAGAGCTTCAGTATCTCCTTTGTAGTCTCCATCTGGACCTTGTCCAATTGACATATATAAAACATCATCCTTCTCATAAGGCATCCCTGGCATATCAAAAGGCTTTATAACTCCTAAATTATCTAATGTTACTTCCTGTATAGGGTACTCTACCAGGTTAAAAGATAGACCTCCATCATCTGTTCTATATAATGATCCTTCAGTGCCAGAAGGTCTTATTGTAGTTATAAATCCAATACTATCATTTATAAACTTAATTCCGCTAACACTTCCAATCGTTCCATTAAAGGGATCCTTATTTATAACTTCCCATATTTTTCCTGAATCAGTAGTCTTACTAAGTGAGTACAAACTACTTCCTAATGCTTTATCTACTAAATTAACTTTATATCCAACTTCTTTAGTTAGATAAAATTGCTCTTTACTTTTATCTGATCCTCCCGATTCCTGCTCATAATCTTCTGGCTGAGGAAGTAAACATGATTTACTCCAACTTGAATTGTTTACTAAATTATATCTAGCAGGAGTTATTCCTTCATTTCCTGGAGTAAATAAAGATACAGTGTATCCCACAATTTTAGAATCTGTTTGCTCAATACCTGATAGTTCTCCCTTTTCATTGATATTGATAATTCCATCAGAATTATATCCCCAATTTCTTTTTCCATAGTAAACTAATCCATAATTATCTTGATTCCACTTATCAACAGTTTCCTTAACCGGAATAACTTTAACTGTTTCGATTAATGGGTTTAATAATTTATCATAGTTATATTTAGGATCAGCATAACCATTTAAAATTAATGTAATATCCTTAGACTTATTTTTATCATAGGTTATTAAATAACTTCTTTCTTTCCCTTTATCATCTTTACCATATATAAATGTATCAAAAGATGTAATTGTTCCATCTGGTTTAAATTTTAATGAAAAGTTATCTGACATATACAATTCTTTTGGCAACTTATATTTTTTATTAATGTCTTCAAATATGCCTCCAACACCATCTTCATATATATTATTATTTTCAAACTTTACTTTTCTTTCACTTTTTAATCGTTCTATAACCCAAGATAACTTTCCTCCATAATTTACTGAGCTCTTGTATATTTTAACTCCGTAAAATGATGTTATCGTTAAAATAATTACAATAAAAATGTATTTAAATTTAATTGTTTTACTATACTTATAGCATTTGTTTTTTGTGACTTTAAATATAGTAAATAAAACTATACATATTATCAATAATAGGCATATAAAAAAGACATAAATATTATTATTCATTCTTCCATACATGCATAATGAAGATAATTCATAACAAAATATCCAATATAAAAGTATCAATATTGGATTTGTTATTAAAGAAATAAATATTTTTTTAAAATTTTCCATAAATATACTAATCACCCCTATTCAAAATTTGTAAGTTATTTTTTATATAGATTTTCTTCTCATTTGCTTTCCCCCTTATGAAAAATTTCTATTAATTATTTTCACATATATATAAAGTAAGAAATATTACTTTAATTATATCACTAAATTCTACTGATTTTATGACATGAGCTTAATAGAGTATAAAAGTTGCTTTTTATATTAATTTTGAAAAATAGAAATAATTATCATTATTATTAATGTTTTATATATTTTTTACTGGGTAAAATAAATAGGTATGATATACCTTATAAAATAACGAAAGGAGATTGTCATAATTTTTATGACATTAATTAATAATGTTTAGCATCTTAGGATTAATTTTATCATTGATACTTATCATGTACCTTGCTTATAAAGGTTACTCAACAATAATAACAGCTCCAATAATTGCTCTATTAACAATAATCCTTACTACAGGATTTAATAGCCATCTAATGGCAAATTATACAGAAATATATATGGTCGGATTTGCAAATTTTATAAAAAACTACTTCCCTCTTTTTATGACCGGTGCGGTTTTTGCAAAATTAATGGAGGAAGCTGGATATGCAAAATCTATAGCTCACTTTATAACTAAGAAAATTGGAAAAAATAAATCTGTATTAGCAGTTGTTTTATCTGGATCACTTCTTACATATGGAGGGGTTTCCTTATTTGTTGTTGCATTTATACTTTATCCAATTGCATCTATGTTATTTAAAGAAGCTGATATTCCTAAAAGGCTTATACCTGGAACTATAGCTCTCGGTGCATTTACATTTACAATGACAGCTATGCCCGGATCTCCAGAAATTCAAAATGTTATACCCATGAAATACTTTGGAACAGATACATTTGCAGCCCCTGTTATAGGAATTTTTGCAAGTATTTTAATGCTAACACTTGGAATGTTATGGCTTACTAAACGCGTTAAATCTGCTAGAAAAAATAACGAAGGTTACGGTAACTATAATGATAATTCTGTTGAGGAAAATTATGAAAATTTACCTACTATTTTTAAAGCTTTTACTCCTATAATTATAATTTTTATTACTAATTTATTCTTTTCAAAAATCTATTATGAAAATATAGATGGTGAATACTTAAGTAGCTTTAATACTACTTTAAGTAATGTTTCTGGAACTTGGAGTGTTATAATTGCAATAGTCCTAGCTGATTTATTTATAATATTAACTAACTACAAAAACATAAAAAATTTAAAATCAGTTCTAGATATAGGTGTTTCTAATTCCTTCAGACCACTTCTTAATTCAAGCGCAATTGTTGGATATGGAAGTGTTGTAAAATCATTAGCAGTATTTAGTGTTATTCAAACATTTATTTTTGGTATTTCATCAAATCCAATAATATCAGAAGCTTTATCAGTAAACTTAATTTGTGGACTTACGGCTTCAGCTTCAGGAGGACTTGGAATATCCCTTGATGCACTTGCACCTACTTATTTACAAATGAGTCATGCTTTAAATATTTCTCCTGAAATTCTCCATAGAATAGCTTCTCTTTCTTCTGGTGGTTTAGATACTCTCCCTCATAATGGCGCTGTAATTACTACACTTGCTATTTGCGGATTAACTCATAAAGAGTCTTATAAAGATATTTTCATTACTTCTGTAGTTATACCTATTTTAACAACTGCTATAGTTGTAATATTAATATCTCTTAAATTTACAGTTTAATTATATAAGAAGAGATTATTATTTTTAAAACATCTCTTCTTATATAAAATAATTTAACATTTAAAAACTTATTTACTTATACTTTTTAAGTCCTTATATCCGATTCTTTTTACAGAAATACTTACTACCTTTATTAAAAACAATCCACAAACTAAATTAATTAAAACCGCAGGGACTACTGCTATTAAAAATAATGATTTAAAAGTACCAGGTAATCCTACTAAAATTAATGCAGATAATAAAAAGGTTGCTCCACTTACTAATGTTCCTATTGGCAATATTATTAAAGATATTATAAAATCTTGAGTTTTTTCTCTAAATTTTTTTATAAATGGAAACTTATACATAATAAATACTAAAACATATATTATATTTGTTGTAATAATTTTATCTAATATATTCGGTAATTGTCCTCCTGGAAACTTTGTAGTCAATGCAGTAAAAATTCCAGTTATAACTCCACATACAAGTGAAGTTTTATAATCATCTTTATTTAAAATTATTATAGTAAATAACATTATTAATGTCATATCTGGCTGAATTGGCAACCCGATAGTTGGTGTTATTTGATGCAATAGTAGCCCAATCGCTAGTAGTAGAGAATTTAAAACTAATTTTCTTGTATTTGTTTTCATAATTATGTCCTCCTAGTTTTTTTAAATTGTTATTATTTTTCATTGTAAATTTCCAATGATATAAATCACCGTCTTTTGAGGTACCTGTTCACATCATATTTATCACCACCTTTAATTTTTTGAATTAAAAAAACTCCGTCCTATATTAATAGGACGGAGTCTATCCGCGTTGCCACCTAATTTACGTACAAAAAATTATTTGTACATCACTCAATTTCAGGTACTATCATACCCTATTCGCTATAACGTGCGACACACGGTAAAGTCTACTATCACATACTTGTGATTTCAATTTACTCCTCAAAGGCCCATTCACTAAATCACTTCTTGCTAAGATTCCACCACCCTCAGCTCTCTATATTGAACCTAAATTTAGCTACTATCCCTTTTCTCAGGATTTATATTAAAGTTATTTAAAATAATAATCTATACAACTTTATTTGTCAATTTATTTTTTAATAACTACTCATATCATATATAAATTAATATGATTTATTTATATGAGATGTATATTAAAAAGTTTACTAATTTATTTTAAGACTTAGATTATTTTACTCCAACTTGATCCCATGCAGCTTTAACATCATTAGCTACTTGATCTCCATAAAGATCTTTTGCTGATTGAATTAAAGAACTTTTAGCATCTTTAAATTGTGATTGTCTTGTTAGATATTGAGTAAGAGCTCTATAGTATACTTTCTCTGCTTTTTCTTTTCCTATCTTAGTTATAGTGTTGTATGCTGCTTTGTTAGGTATACCACTATTTATATGAACTCCACCTCTATCATAATATATACTATAGTTTTTATAGTCTTTCATATTTGCTGGTTGTCCATGTTTTGTAGGATCTTGTAAGTCTCTTATAGCTTCACCAGGTGTTTTATATAAATCTTCTCCCATTTGCCAGTCATCACTATCTACAAAATAACCAAATACATCTGAGAATGATTCATTTAATGCTCCTGGTTGATATTGGTAAACTAAATCAGCTGATGATGATGTAACTCCATGTGTTATCTCATGGGCAATAACATCATTTGCTGCTGTAAACGAGTTTTCTGTTTTTTGATCTCCATCACCATAAATCATCTCTGCTCCAGTCCAAGCTGCATTGCTCCAATTTCCCCCGTATTCTGGGTCTGGAACATGTATATATGAATTTATATCTCCACCATTACCATCATAACTTTCTCTATTATGAGTATCTTTGTAATAGTTATAAACTTGATTTGTAAAATAGTGAGCATCTACAGCTGCTTTATCTTGATCGAAAAAATTCTTTATATTTGAAATGACATTCCCAATTATATTATCTCCTTGGAAAGACTCAAATCCTATAGTCGTTATTTTCCCTTTATGAGTACTATCTATCATTTGGAAATTACCATTATCTTCAGTTATATTTAAAGGAGTTTTAACTTGTCCATCCGAACCAATTCCGCTACCTGTTGCTTGAGCTGCTTCCTCTAAAACATTTTGTTTTTCAACTACATTACCATTTTCTGCATCTACTTTAATTATCCAGTGAGCAGGTTCTGGAACAGTGTATGCTAAGTCTAATGCATATACTGCTCTATTACTTTTTTCATCAACAACAATTTTAGCGTCTTGTACTACATCTTTACCTGATAAATTTTTAACTTCATCGCGTGATTTTTCTATTGATTTGAAAGCTGACTCAATAGCTTTATCTTTATCTATTTTAGTTTCATTTTTAACTTCCAATTTACCTTGATCTAAATCCCCATTTACAAAAACAACTTTTCCAGTTTTATCTGTGTGTATCTTAACCTCAGCTGTATCTGCAAAATAACCATCAGCTTTAGGTTTTAGAGTATAATGAGTAAATCCTAAGTCATCTTTTTCTTTTTTAACTAATTCATATTGATCTGCATTATCTTTTACCTTGTAATCTTCAGATACATTTTTTAATACATCTTTTAAATCTTTATCTGCTGTAACATTATAAGCTTGAGGTAATTCTTCCTTAGTTTGACTATCTGCAAAACTTACTGTAGGTGCTAAAAATCCGCAAGATAACCCTGCAATTGTTAAAATAGCTAAATTTCTTTTAAACATTAAAACCCATCTCCCTTGTTAAATTTTTAATTAATACTTTTGAAAATTTTAACCCTAACTTAAATAACATTAAATTAATGCATAAAAATATTAGTTAAGCCTTCAGACTGTCATTTTGAAATTTTTGTTTTTGTAAAAATTTAAGAGGAATGTTTTTAGAATACAGTTTGGTATAAAAATAATATAAATATTGTCTATATTTATTATATAAACAACAATTAATACTAAAAAAATATCTAATTTTATTTATTTTATTGGTAAAAGATTGAAAATTAAAGATTTGTTTCTTTTGAAAATGATTTTGTATACAAAATTTTGGTTATTACTTTAACATAATTATGTTCGTTCTTTCAATATAGATATTATATACGTACGGTTAGATTGTCAACTATTTCCATAAAAAAATATTTAGATTGCTAACTTTCATTTTCTAGATTTAATCTAAAAATGGCTTATACACTTAGGTACAAGCCATTAAAGTCAATTGTTAAATTTTTTAAAATCTCCTATTAAAATTTCCACTTTATTGAGTTCCTTAATTATTATTGTTCAAATTATATATATTATTTTAAAATTAAAAAGTAGAAGAATCATTATCATTTGATGACTAACCTTCTACTCTAATACTTAATTTTTTTATATTAAATTAAACTCTTTTAAAACTGTTTCTTTTTCTTCTCCAAACATTTCTCTCGTCCTTATAAGCGGATATCCTACTTGAAGTATAAGATCAAAGTTATTATCAATATTTTTTTATGAGTAATTAACGCATAGCTATGACTTTCAATAACTTCTTTCACTAGTTTAACAGCACCCCAATGACTATTTTCTAATCGATGTTGAAATCCACATATAAAATCATCTACTGTATATACAAGTGCATAAACTGAAGGAGATGTGTGGAACATATCAGCTAATCTATTTTCATTTGAATCGTATAAATATCCGTTTTGACTTAATATACATTGTAGTTCTTCATAATATTTAACCTTGCTTAATTCTTCTATATAGTTACTAGAAAACATATTATCACTATCTATTCTAATATGATAAATATATTTATATCCATCTATTAATTTTTCTATATAACTATCTCCATCACCTGTAAAAATTATATTATCAGGAAGTTTAGGATATTTAGATAATGCATCAAATATCAAATTTTCACTTTCTTTTGCATATCTCACAACACATTTAAAATCTTGATTAGTTTGATTCATCAAACTTTTCCCCGTATATTTCATAAATATATCTATTCTATAATCAATCCATTCTTTTGTTTTTGATTGTTTTTTACATCAATAAATCTATCATCAAATTCTGGCCAAAATGGATTTGTATCTGTATTGAATGGTATATCTACAATCATGGCAGTTTCATTGTTCATACTTATTCACTCCTTAAAAAACATATTTCCCATAATATGAAATTTACTAATATAGTATGAACTATAGATTATTTATGTTAATAGATTTTAATGTGTTGACACCTTGTTTATGCTATATTTTTTATTTATTCCCATGAATAGCAGTTGCATTTAATCATAATTTTTCAAACAAAATTTATGGTATCTCAATTATGTTATTAAGCTTATTAACAATACTATTTTGAATTTGTAGTGAGTTAATAGTCTAAAAAAACTCACTAATATTACCAAGTATTTCTTTATAAACCATTAAATTTACAGTTTAAAATTTAATGTTAGTTCAGTAGAAATTTTATTCTAGAATCATTTTTTACAAAGTCAAGCGTATTATCTTTTTTAATTAACTCTACCACTAAACTTCTATACCAATCCTCGCTCTTTTCATTATCCTCATTAGTATTTCTATGTTTATATAATTTTGACTTCAAAGAATCATCCATACTCCCTGCTTCATTTACCATATTTACAATACTTTCTATAATTCTTTCTTTATCCTGTTTTTCTTTTGCTAAAAGTAACTCTAATGGATATTTATGATATGTTCCTAAATCAAATGCTTCAACATGTTTTTTAACACTCTCTAAGTATTCTTCTGCCTCACTGAATTTATTTTCTTCACATAGCATCGATATTATAAAAATTAAAACATTCAATGTGTCATGGGCATTTTTTAATAACATACCCTCACAAACAGCATAAGCATCATCAATTTTCCCACTACTTTTAAATAATGATGCCTGTTGAAACGTCTTATCTACTTCTATGTCTGGAATCTTATCTAATATTTCCTGAGCTTTTCCATACTCTTTTTTCTCTTTATATATTACTGATAAAAGTAATTTAGCCATAGAAGCTATTTTTTCTTTGCTACTTGCTGCTACTAGTTGCAGCCAGTCAATAATATTCTTTTCATATTTATCTTTTCCCTCAATTTTAGATATCAATAACTCTATTCTTAATGCTAGAGATACCCAATATATTAATTCATCACAACTTGGATATTGTTTAATTAAATTACATCCTTTTTCAAATGCTTTTTCATATCCATATTTTTCTGATATTTGAACTACTTCTTCTACAAAATTTTCTACTTCTACATCTGTTAAATCCTCATTAATGATAATAAAGTATTAATATCAATTTTTAAAACACGTGCAAGAGGCGCTAACAGTGTTATATCTGGATATGATGTTTCTTTTTCCCATTTATTTACTGCTGGTGCACTTATATTTAAATAATTAGCGACTTGTTCTTGTGTAAGATTTTCCTTTTTTCTATAATGCCTAATAACCTCACTTATTTTCATAACGTTAAACCCTCCTTTTACTTATAATCTTATTTAAGTTCTAACTTTATTAACTAAATGATATCAAAGCTATATACTTTAAACAATTGAAGGGTTCTCATGTTTTATTGATAAAAGTTAACGGTTAGTTAATTTTTATCAATAAAACATGAGAACCCCCTAATATAGGTAAGTCTTTATTTATCTCAACCTGATTAAAATAATCATACCTCTAATTGTTATTTTAATATTATAAATTTAATTTCTACTGAATTAAATAATTTAAACTTATATGTGCCTGCTCTTTAATTTATTAATTAAATCGGATTCTAAAATATCTAAAAATTTAAATATAGTTATTTTTTCTTCTTTACTAAGTTCAGAAAATATCCTTGAATCTTTTCTGATACTTTCTTCATGTATTAATTTATGTTTATTAAAAATATCATTACCTGTATTTGTTAATTTAAAATACTTTTCTTTTTTATTTTCATCTAATTTATAATCTTGAATATACCCTTGATTTATTAATCTTTTAGTTATTTTTGTTGCTCCACCTCTTGTTATATTCAAAAAATTTGCTACATCTGTAAGTTTAGGGTTTATACTACCTCCTATAAAATCAATTGTGTGAACCTCATTTATATTCAATCCATTATATATGTCTTGAAAATTTGCTTTATTAAATAATTCAAATAATTCTACAATTTCTATTGTCTTAATTAATAGTTTCTCATTGTTCATATTACTCCTCCATAAAATCAATTAAAACTCTTACCGCTAACCCTGTTGAAAAAGGATTATTTATCCATATAGTATAAATATTTATTTCTTTTTCATAAGAATTAATTTGTGATAAATCCAGATTTTCTACTACATAAACATTATTATTTTCACATTTTATATCAGCTTCAAAGTGTTCTTTTCCTCTTCTTATTCCTGCACAATCTATTCCTATAAAATTAACTTCTCTATCTATTAAATAATCTATTAGTTCTAAACTTAGTTGATTATGATTTTTTATATAGATATCACTTCCATAAGGATATTTTTCTCCTATATTTGTTTTAAAAATAATAAAATCTCCATTATTAATTATTTTATCTTGTATGCATTCAATACCTATTTCTTTATCTAGATTATAATTACTACAATCTACTATTACACCTCTTGATTTAATATAACTTTGTGGTATTTCACTTTTATTATACACATCTATATGAGTTCCTATATGACCTGCTGAAATCAATTTATTTTCTTGATTTTTTAACCAGTTCCATACCTCGTTATCTCTTTCTAACTTAAGACTTAAATCTATCATAGTATCACTCCTTTGTTTCCTAGTTAACAATATTTTATAGTTTTTTGTTTCCATGTCAACATTTTTTAATATATTGAAAATAAAAGAGTAACCTTAATCATTTAAAATAACTAATCCACCTGGAACCCATATGTATCATTCTCACGTTAATGTAGTAAAGCAGGATATGCTAGGATTAATAGGTGGCTTTGCAATTCTTAATCTACATGAAATAAATATTAATAAAGACTATCTAATGCTACTGCAGGAATGGAGTCTTGTTGGATTAAAAAAGGAGAAAAAGTAAAACCCGGTCAATATAATCTCAATCCTTTTGCTATGGACTTTAATGTGTTTACTATAAATGGTAAGAATTTTCCAGCTACCGAACCTATGCCTATCCGATATGTCGATATTGTGCGCCTAAGATTCGGAGGTATACAAATAAACCCTCATCCTATGCATCGTCATGTGCATCAATTTTGGTTAGAAAGTTCCGATGGTAATCCAATTATACCTAGCAATAGACTAATGAAAAATACAGTATTAGTAGTTGCTGGAGAGACATGGGATGTAGTGTTTAAAGCATGTAATCCTGGAATTTGGCCTATCCATTGCTATATATCTCATCATATTTCTAATAACTTTACTGATGGAGCCGGTGGCATGTTTAATACTTTAGTGTATGGATAGAATAAACATCAAATAAATTTATTTTAGTCTATTTAAGATAAAATATATCAATTATTATCTTATAAAAAATTAAAAGAAGGAGAATCCATATGTTAAAGGTATCTCCTTCTTTTTTATTAAATAATACTATATAAAATATTCTTTTAGAAAAATATTTTACATACGATCAATTTTTTAATTTTACATATAAATTTTTTCACCATTTATATAATTCCAATTACCGTTATGATTTTGGCTCTTTGCACCTAACTCAAAGTGCAACATAGAAATTCCTAAATCAATATCTTCATATCCATACTTATCTGATACGGTATACGCTTTTACTTCATTATCTAAAAAAGAATAGCCTACTGGATGCTTATTTAATGCAGAAGGCGCTTTTATTACAAACTCAATGCCTTCCTTTATCCAACTTGGTAATAACTCAGTGTCTTTTTCTAGTAATACTTGATCAAATGATTTTTTACTTTTATTCATTTTAGAAATTAATTTTTCTCTTATGCTCTTATCTTCTAAAACTTCCCCTACTGCTATTACACAAATTAGTTCTTCATCTTGATTTATATCTATATATTTTTTACATTCATTTTTATCGTAAGTTCCACCTATCCAACAAGTTCCTAAATTCATGCAAGTTGATTCTAGTACTAACATTTCTCCATAATATCCAACTTTAGTTTTATAATCATCGATATTTTTATTTCCTACTAAAGCTATACATGAATTTAATCCTTTTATTAATCCATATGATGCTGAAAATCCTTTAAATAACTTTGAACAATCTTCTATAAATTGAAAATTCAATCCAGTTTCTTCATTTATTTTATAAATTAATTCTTTTATTTTACTTATATCTTTTGTTTCTAATTTTTTATTTATATATGCTCTTCTTGAGGTTCTATAGTTTACAGCATCTATCCAATTTTTATTAAATTCCATTTTTTAACCACCTCTGTATAAGTACTATAATAATACTTATTTACATTTATCTATTTAATATATTTTTCTATACAATCTAATTTTTTACTAACCCATCAAACTCATGAAGATATTTTATATAGTCCTCTTCTTTTAAATTAAGATTTTCTGCTATTCTTCTTGGAATATCTTTTGCCTTGCCTTCAATTTCTAATCCTTTTTTAGTAACAACTATATAAATTTTTCTATCATCATTTTCATCTTTAACTTTTTCTAAATACCCGTTGCTTTCCAATTTATTTAAAATAGGAGTCAATGTACCAGTCTTCATTTTTAACTTAGAACTTATTTCTTTAAAAGGTAATTTTTTATGTTCCCACAGAACCATCATAGTTAGATACTGTGGATATGTTAAATCTATCTCTTTTAATAAAGGTCCATATATTCTAACTATACTCTTAGATACTGAGTATATTTTAAAACAAAGTTGATTTTCTAATTTTAAATTTTCGTGCATGGTACATCCTCCTAAAAAACTATACTATTTTTTATTTATTATAACTTCTTTTCCAGTATGTATCAAATAATTTCATATTACTGATTCATAATGTTTTTATAAATTTCCAATATATTTTTTTCAACTTTTGTTATTAAATTTATATAGAAACAAGTAAGCTAGATGAAGTATTTATTAATCCATCTAGCTTTATTATATTTATAATATATATTATTTTACCCAATCAACTACTTGATCCATTGATTGTCTTAGTTTTTCTTCTGGATTATTAACTCTATATCCAAATGCAGCACATAATACAATATTGAACTTGTCTGTGTCTAATAATCCTCTATCCACTAGTATCTTTTCTACTTTATTGTGATCTATACCCCCAATAGCACAAGAGTCTATTCCTTGCATAGCTGCTAAACTCATCATATTAGCTAATGCAATATGAACTTGTTCTGAAGAATAATTTTCTAAATCTTTATCATCTTTAAATCTAACATCCTCTATAGACTTCATTATACCTTTATACTTATTAGCAATGTCTTCTGGTAAATGTTTAATATCTTTTAATAAATAATCTATATAGTTTGAATCAAATCTTAATTCTTTAGCAGTTCTACCTAAATATACTACTAAGTGGCTACATGTTGGTATTTGTGTTTTTCCACCCCAACAAACTTCTCCTAATTCATTTTTTAATTCTTGATTTTCTATAACTAAGAATTTCCAAGGTTCGATTCCCATAGAACTTGGAGAAAGTCTTCCTGCTTCAAGTATTACTTCAAATTCACCTTGGGTTATTTTCTTATTAGAATCAAATTCTTTGCATGCGTGTCTAAAATTTAAAACATCTAATATCTCTTTTTTATTCATTTTAATGCCTCCTGTTTTTACCTTATATAGTTTTATATCCTCTATATGATTCTTGATTATATTTATATATACCTTTCTAAAGTTCCATAACTTTATTTTCTTTTAATGATATTAAAGCTTCAGGTGTATGAGTTGATAAATATACAGTCTTATTTTCTTTTACAAATTCTCTAACATTATTTAAAATTTGTTTTGCTAACTCTTTATCTTCAAACACTACTGATAATGCATTTTGTCTAAGTGCTTCATCTGTATAAGTTACATCACCATGGAACATATAATGTAATCCTTCAAACTCTGCTACTACTATAGAATTCCCTTTTGTATGTCCATACGCAGGTAGCATGAATATGTTGTCAGTAATTTTTTGACTTTCTTTAAAGTTTTTGTACTCTCCATCTTCAAAGTTAACTCTTGCTATATTGTTACCCTTTAAGTCCATTGATTGAGCTTCTATTTCTGATATATATTTTAGAATCATCAAATAATCTAAGTTCTCCTGTATGGTCTTGATGTTTATGTGTAACTATAACTTTATCTATATCTTTTGGTTCATATCCTGCTTTTTTAATGCATCTACAAAATTATTAACTTTTTCACCAGTGTATATCATTTGTTCAGGTTTTGGTTCTACATCTTTTGTCTCAACTGGTACTCCTGTATCCACTAATATAACTTCTTTTCCAGTATCTATTAAATAATTTTGTAAACTTGATTCGTAATTTTTATTTGGATCTATTTTTTCTTTTTCAACTGATCCTCCAAATGCAAGTGCTTCTTTCATAAATCCATTTTTATAAAATTCTAATGCTATTATTTTCATTTTTAAATTTCTCCATTCCTTTTTATCGTATACGATTAATCTTATACGATTATTATATTCACATTTTTCGATATGTCAATTATAATTTTTCATAAAAAAATAAAACCGCATCACTTACTTGTGATACGGCTTATATTAATATTTAAATTCTATAAGTTTATTTTTTAATTGATTTTCAATATTTATTAATTCTGCTTCTGCTTCTCTACGTTTTTGACGTCCTTCTGTTTGTATATTAAGTATTTCATCAAGAGTTGAAATTAACGACTCATTTGTAGCTCTAAGCGTTTCAATATCAACAATTCCTCTTTCAGATTCTTTTGCAGTCTCTATAGTTGAAGTTTTTAATATTTCTGCATTTTTTCGTAAAAGTTCATTTGTCATATCTGTTACTTCTCTTTGGACTCTTGCAGCATTAGCAGCATGAGCAACCCCAAGCGCTAAAACCATTTGATTCTTCCAAAGTGGAATAGTATTTATAATTGTAGATTGTATTTTTTCAGACATTAATGAATCATTATTTTGAATTAAACGAATTTGAGGAGCCATTTGTAATGAAATCATTTTAGTTAATTCTAAATCATGAATTTTCTTTTCAAATCTATTACAAAGAGCAACAAAATCATTTAATTCCTGAGCATCCTGAGGATTACCACTAGTTCTTGCTTTTTCCTGTAATTTAGAAAGTTCTTCTTTTTCTAGTTTTTGAAGCTTCTTTTTACCCGCTAATATATACATATAAAGCTCTTTAAAATATGCTTTATTTATTTCATACATCTTGTCTAACATAGCAATATCTTTTAAAAGCTGTATTTGATGCGCTTCAAGAATACTACACATTTTCCCTATATTGTTGTCTACATTCTCATATTTTATTTTCATGTAAGAAATTTTATCCTTACCTTTTTTAAAGAAACCTAAAATTCCTTTTTTATCTTCAGATTCTTCAAAAGTCTTTAATTCATGAACTACACTAGATAATATATCTCCAATTTCACCTAAATCTTTCGTTTTTACATTATTTAATGCTGACTGTGAGAAATCAGAAATTTTCTTTTGAGCACCAGCTCCATATTGTAAAATAGAATTTGAGTTATTTATCTGTATTTTATCTACAAATTGGTCAACCATTTTTTGTTCTTCTTCTGTAAGTTGCATTTCATCAACTATTTTCTCTTCTATTTTTTCTTCTTTTACTTTTAAATCAATAATTTCCTCTTGAAATGGTTCAAAAGTTAATTCTGGCTTTATATCAATAGATTGTTCTTTAAATTCATCACTCATTCTTAATACCTCCCTTTTATTTAAAACTTACTTTTTAAAATCCTCTTCTACCAATCCTTCTTGTTTAAATAATGTTTTAAGAACAGAAATATCTGTAGAAACATCTAAAACAACATCTTCAAATAAATCATCTAGTAAGTTTTCAAAAGCACTATTAATAAGATCAATACTTTTTTCAATTTCATTTTTAGCATTTTCTATATTTTCACCTTGAACTACTTGATCATTTATATCTTTGTATGAATTAATTAATTTTATAGTAATAGGAAGATAATGATTTATAAATTTATTAACTTCTTGTATCTTGTTAGGATTCTTTTCAACCTGACTAAGGATTTGGGTTGCAATATTTCCTAACTTATCTAATTTAACAGCTATTTCTTCTTTACAAAGATCATTTCTTACATTTTTTATTTGCTCAATATAACTTCTTCCTATTTTAATTGTAGCTTCTATTTTTTCTTTCTCTGAATCATAGATCTCTTCATTTAGTTTTTCATCATTACTTTCTTTAGCTATTTGTTGATTTTTTAAATTTAAATAGTCGTTATAAACTTCATCATTTATCATAAAGTAAGTTTTTTCTTCATCTATGTGTCCTTCTAAAAACATACCTTGATCTATCATTTTGCTTAATTCTTTAACAACAAAACTATCTTTTTCTTTTGAAAATCTTGCTAAATCATTAATTAAAAAATAACTATTGTTATTAATAAATCTTACGTATGTCTTAAAACGCTTTACTCTTTTTCTTAATGTTATTCCCCTTAGTAACAAAGCTAAACTTACTGCAAAGAATAAAAATCCAACTCCCAAAATAATATTACTACCTATACTTATAATCCCACCACTGAATAACATCTTAAGTATTAGAGTTGTAAATAATGAAAATCCAAAAACTAAGGTTCCACTAACTCCGAATAATATATAAATTATTCCTGATACGCTTCCGGCTGGTTTCTTGCTAATGTATGTTGATATATCATTTTTAGGTTTTTTATTTAAATTCATATACTTTTCACTATATCCATTAAACTTTGATTTAAATTGATTTAAGGTATCCCCAGTTTTATCTGTAATATCCTTTTTTAAATTAGCAAAATCTATTGCTTTAAGTGCATTGCTAACTGTAGACATAATTTGATCTTCTAAATCAGAAAATTCTTTTTTACTCATTATCTTGCCTCCAGGTTATTTTAATTATAATTAACATATATATATACTATTATGTTAATATTTTAAGTTTATTATATCTTATAATTTAGCTAATTGTAACCGCTAAGTTAAAAGGAAAATAATACATATATATAATATATTCTTCCTTATAAAAATAGCCTTAGGCAATTTTTATAAATGCCTAAGGCTATATGTGAATTTCATAAAATACATTACTGATTAGTTTATTATTTTAATAAACATGAGTTATTATTTTATCATTTGTTCTTATCTTATGTTTTCCCTCAAATAACCATAGCATTTCCTAATAACTTTTATATAGGTGGCAACTTAATTATATTTTCAAGCTTTTCAACTTTAATTTCTGAAATTCCAAGTGACCTAATTCTATTAAAGAACTCATCATTTTCACCAAATATTTTTTCATCAAGGAATAAATCTAGAAATACAAATTCTCCATCTTTTTAAGAACCCTTAAAGCTTCTTTAATACTTTTTTGTCAGCCTCGTCTTTTACTTCATGAAAAGTTAAACAACTCACTACTATATCAAATTCTTTTTCTCTAAATGGTAAGTCAGATTCACTTGCTTGTATAAACTTAATTCTATCTGCTACACCTTCATATTTAGCATTAGTTTCACATATTTATTTTGAATATTCCCAGTCATTTGCCCAATAATCAATTCCTACAAGAGATGGTTTAGTAAATGATTTGGCTAGCTTAGTTATAAGTGAGGCACTGCCAACACCTATATCTAATGTTTTTGCATTTTCTTTATAACTAATCTTATTTATAATCAAATAATGTATTTTTGACTGTAAATCCCCGCCTCTATCTGAGAATTGATAGTAAGAATATGATATTATAAATAAAATATATAAAAATGGTAAAAGCAAAATACTAGCACTAATACGCAAATATAAATTAATTGGCAAAAATGATATCAATATTAACAATATAGAGATTACTAAAAAATTCATTATTTAATTTATTTTAAAAACGACATAATCTACTTATAATACGGTTCTCCATACCTTACTATACGGAGCTTGTTTTTCTATTGTCAAATAGAAAGAGAGCCTTTTTAACTCTCTCATCAATTTTAACTTAATTTATTGACTAAATTTAACTTCTAAAAATAAGTTTCTAAAATCACCTATTTTCTATATAATTTAAGTAAACAAAAAAATAGGTGGTAATCATATGTCAAATAATTGTACTTGCACAGACTTAAAATGTCCATTTCATCCTACTAATCACGATAAAGGATGTACTCCATGCATCAATAAGAATTTAAAGCTTCGAGAAATTCCTAGCTGTTTTTTTAATTTAGTAGGGGATACTAAATCACTAGATAGCTTTTATTTTGAGGATTTTGCCAAATTGGTGTTATCTAAAGAATAAAACTAATAAAATAGCTGACGTACTTAACATAGAACGTCAGCTTATTACTTGCCAGTATTGTTTTTTTAATAAAGTCATTTGTATTTATCGTACTTGCAAGCCATGTATCCATTATTTATGGTATGGTTCTCCGTACCTTACTCTACGGAGCACGTTTTGATTTATTTTTATCTACTGTCCCTCTTCAAATAATCCTCTTTTTCCAATGAGTATATATATTTTTCTTTGATTTGACCTGTTTTATTAAATATATCAGTTTATACTTCAATTAATTTATATCCATAAGATTCAAGAGATTTAATCGAATTAGTATTTCCTTACCATACATCATCATATAAAATATCAATTCCTAAATTATCAAAGGCATAGTTATATAATAGTTTTTTTACTTCTTTCATATGACCTTTTCTCCAGTAATTAGAATGTAATCTCTGTGATTCACCAGAAACTATTAGTCATTTATCTTGGTTAGGCTTTCCTAATCTAATTATGCCGATTAATTCTTGTGTATATCTTAATTTTATCATCCAATTCATAAAATACATCTCATATAGCTTAAGTAATTCTACAATCTCTTCTAAATTTTTCGGTACTATATTCCCAACATATTTATGAATATTTTCATCCTGCGATACTTTTAAGTATCCTTTTGCATGTTTATCTATGTCCAACGGTTCTAAAATGATTTTTTCTCCATTTAATAACAGACTGAACCTCCTTAATTAGAATATATATTTTTACCTATACCTTTTGCAGAACTATCTAAATTATATATATTAAAATTATATTTTATGTTATACTAACTAAGTAAATTTTATATCCGTAGATGGATGGCTACGGAGGTTTTGGACGTTTTACCCTCCCTGGGTTGTTGGTGATTTTCACTAAACTCAAAGGAGGTGGTATCGGATATGCTTGAATTCTTATTAATAACAGTACTTTCAGTTATTCTTGTTAGTTTTACTAGCAAAAGTAACATATTTTTTAATTACATACGAATTAAAGTTAAAGTAATCGGACTTGATATAGAAATTAAGAGCAAAGAAAAAAGCACTCCATCCGGCAAAGATCAGTGCTAATTCCTTAATGCTAATTTTTATTAACTTATTCCGATAGCCCTAAAACAAAATAAATGTTCTAAGGATGCTTAGTGTTGACGCACTAAGCATTTTTTATTTATATAATTATTATAACAGATTTTCATCTAAAATAAACAATCATTTTTATATTTAAAACCGTGCTCCCTTACTTGTGATACGGTTCATTATTATTTATTCTATATGCTCTATAAACTTGTTCTAATAATATTAACTTCATCATTTGATGAGGAAATGTCATCTTAGAGAAAGACAACTTATAATCTGCTCTTTTTAAAACTTCATCTGCTAGACCTAATGATCCTCCTATTATAAAAGTAATATGGCTATTCCCTCTAACAGCTAATTTACTCATAGTGTCTGCTAATTCTTCAGATGACAAATTCTTTCCATCTATAGCTAAAGCTATAACATAACTATTACTCTTTACCTTTGATAAAATCTTTTGGCCTTCTTTATTTTTTACAATTTCCATGTCCTTTTCACTTAAACTTTCTGGACACTTTTCATCATCTAGCTCTATCATATCAAGTTTACAATACTTAGATAGTCTCTTTTTAAATTCATCTATTCCTAATTTTAAATACTTCTCTTTAAGCTTTCCAACGCTTATTATAGTTATATTCATAAATGTCTCCTGTTTCTATAGTCTATATATATCTGATGCATCTTCTCTTAAAAGAACATCTAACTTAAGATCTTGTCCAACTATCATGTTGTTTTGTAATAAAATTCCCTTAGTTGTTTCATACGCTAATTCTGGAAAATTATTTTCTTTGCTTAAATGTGCAAGTAATATGGATTCTGTTCCTTGGTTAATTAGTTCCACGCAAAACTTAGCTGCTTCTTCATTTGATAAATGTCCTATTTCAGACATAACCCTCTTTTTTAAAGCATATGGATAAGAACCCATCATAAGCATGTTTGGATCATAATTAGATTCCAATACTACTAATTTAGATTTATATAAATGTTTCTTTAAATTTTCTGTTATACACCCTATATCTGTTGCAATAGATATTTTTTCTTGTTTATCATTATAAAAATTATATCCCACAGAATCTGCAGAGTCATGAGATGTCGAAAATGGTCTTATTATTAAATCATCTAATGAATAAGTTTTATCATTTTCAAAAACTTTCATATTTTTATCTTTTATATCCCCTATTTTATCCTTCATTGCACACCATGTTTTCACATTAGCAAATATAGGTATATCAAATTTCCTTGATAATATTCCAGCTCCTTTTATATGGTCTGAATGTTCGTGTGTTATAAATATTCCCTTTAATTCATTTGCATCTATATCTAAATCTTTTAAATTAGTTGTTATTCTCTTTCCGCTAAGGCCTGCATCAACTAAAACCTTAGTGTTCTTACATCCAATATAATGACAATTTCCACTACTTCCACTTCCTATAGAACTGTATTCTATCATGTGGCACCTCTTTCTTTTACAATCATAAATTATATTATACCAAAAAAATAGAGCCTTAAAATATTTTTTAAGGCTCTACCTAAAATTTACTTACATTTCTTTATTATGTTATCTATATCTACTCCATTTTTTCTCCATAACTCCATAAATTGGGATCCATTTGCATTTTTAAACTTATATGTTTCATAGTATTCTTTTAATACTTTAAAAAATACTTTATCTCCTACTTCTTCTCTTATGTTATGGAATACTACTGCACCTTTAGTGTATACGTTTAAACTATAATCCATTGAATTTTTATATTTGCTTGAAGGCTTAAACATATCTTGACTAGAATACGATTTTGATTGTTTTTCCATAGTGCTCATTAATCTTGTAGCTGTTTCTTTACCATATTTTTTTTCAAAGTAAAGTACTGTAGAATATTCAGTTAAAGCTTCATCTAACCAAGGCTCATTAACTTCATCATTTCCAACTACACTATACCACCATTGATGTGCAGTTTCATGAGCTATTACATATTCTAATAAAAATTTATTTTTAGAATTATATAAGCTTTTATCTATCATAGATAAAGTTGGATACTCCATACCCCCTATGTAAAAGTCACTTGCTATAACAGAATATGTATCATATGGGTATTTACCAAACATATCACTGAATATTTCTATAGAATCTTTTGCTATTGTTGTAGATAAATCAGAGAATTTTTTATCTAAATTATAAGTTAATATTTCTGTATCTTTTGTATAATCTTTTTTAACATTAAATTTATCACTTAAAACAAAAGCAAAATCTCTTACTTTATTTGCTTCTATATTGTACATAGATTTTTTATCACTTGATTTTGATTCTGTTACCTTTCCAGTAGTCCCAAATTTATATTTAGATGGAGCTAAAAGAGTAACTTTATAATTACTTACATCACTATAGAATGGATCACCTATACTTTCATAGCTTTTTGTGTTCCATCCTCTATCATCATATACACAAGCTATAGGGAACCAATTTGTAACGTTTATAGTATCATTTCCATATCCAAATCTACCAACTGAGTTAGGTATCTTTACATTAAACTTCATATCTATAGATACAGATTCATTTTGCTTTAAAGGTTTGTCCAAGCGTACTTCTAATATATCTTCTTTATTACCATCAATATTAAATTTAACTTTTTCTCCACCAATTAATATATTTTTAATATCTATGTACCCTTCATTAAATCCATTTGGATATGCTTGTTTCATTTGAGGTTTTTCAAATGGAGCAAACTCTTCTTTTGAAAATGCATTTGGGTATATGTGAAAATAAATACTCTTTAACTCATTTTTAGTATCATTAACGTATTGTACATTTTGATTGCACATCAAACGCTTACTTTCATCATCTAATATTACATCCATCTTATAAGAACTCATATTCTCTGTTTTTATATTTGAAACAGGCTTATCAGCTTCTTTATTAAAATAAAATAGCCCTCCTAGAAAAATAATACCTATGATCATAAAAGATATAATTTTTCTATTTTTCCTTCTAAAATCAATAATCAATTTTAAATCCCCCTTTGTAGTTAAATGAATATTTTTTTAATTCTCTACATCATAATTTGTAATAGATTTTATGTTATAATCAATCTGAGGTGATAAAATGTTCTTTAAAGAAGTCAATGAAATAGATTTAGGACAAACTACTATTGATAACATATTTATAGATATATTTATGCCAATGGCTAATGGATTATACGTACAAGTTTATCTTTTAGGCTATAGATATGCATGTGATGAGACTTCTAACCCTAAGTTTAATAATAATTCTATTGCAAAAAATTTAAATGTACCATTATCTGATGTATTGGCAGCTTGGGATTTTTGGGAAGACAAGAATTTAATAAAAAACATAAAAATGATGGGCTAGATGATTTTAGTTTTTCAATAGAGTTTTTAGATTTGAAAAAATATATATTGATAATATACTAAACGCAAATAATTCAGTTAAATCTGATGTTAATACTATCGTTAGCATAAATGACAATCCTGAAATTAGAAAAATGTTTAATTCTATAAATCAAATTATAGGTAGACATCTTCAATCTAATGAGAAGATTACAATTATGGATATGATAGATAAATATAATATGAGCACAGAAATGATAGTATGCGCTTATGAACACGTTAAAGAACAGACTGGAGTTGCTAAACCTGTTAGTTATGTAGAAGGTATAATTAGAAACTGGTATGATGCTAGTCTTTATACTGTTGAAGATGTTAAAAATAGCTTTGCTCAAAGAAGTAAGCGATTTATGATGTATAAAACAGTATTTAATGAACTCGGATTTTCTAGACAAGCTACAAAAGCTGAAAAGGAAATTATGGATGTATGGTTTGATAAATATAAATTTGATATAGAACTTATTTTAGAAGCATGTTCTAAGTCTAAAAATATTTCTAATCCTTCTATAGCTTATATTAACGGAATTGTTAAGAGTTGGAATGATAAAAATATTAAAACGTTAGAAGACTTAAAAGCGTCAGAAGAAGAATTTAAGAAACAATCAGAAACTAAAAAAGTTAATTCAAAATCTTCTAATACTGCTCCTAAACAAGTTAAAACTAGATTCCATAATATAAATCAGACTTTTACCAAATATAGTCCAGATGAATTAGAAAAAATACTTCAAGAAAGCCAAAAAGGCAAATTTAGATAAATAATTTTAGGTAGGTGATTAATATATGAAAGAATCAACATTGAGAGATATTCTTACTTCTTATGAGCGAAAAAGAGATCAATCTGAACGTGATTTACAAGAAAGAAAAAAGAAAGTGTACTCTAGAATACCTGAAATTAAACAAATAGATGAGGAAATAGGTAAGATAGGATTAAAACTCGCTAAATTAATTCTTTTAAATCCTAAAGATAAAGAGTCTATATTAAATGAAACTAAAGCTCAAATGAACGAATTAAAGAAAAAGAAAGAAAGACTCTTATCAGATAATCGTGTACCTAATGGGTATTTAGAAGTTAAGCATGATTGTTCTATGTGTAAAGATACAGGATTTTTAGGAAATGGACACAAGTGTAATTGCCTTAAGCAAAGAATAATAAACGAGGCCTATCATATGTCTAATTTATCTAGAGTTCTTCATCATCAAAACTTTTCTACTTTTGATGAATCTATATTCTCTACTCAAAGAGAAGATTCTTCTGGAGTATCTCCTCAAGAAAATATATTAGAGATATTATCTATATGTGAAGGTTTTGTTATGAATTTTGATAAAGATAACGATGAAAATATGCTTTTCTATGGAGACACAGGTTTAGGGAAAAGTTTTATGTGTAACTGTGTTGCAAAAGAACTTTTAGATAAGGGTTACTTAGTTATATATCAGACTGCTTTTAAAATGTTTGAAATAATAGAAGAATATAAGTTTAAAAATTCAGATGATCATATAACAAAAGATAATTATAATAATTTATTTGATTGTGATCTTTTAATAATTGATGATTTAGGAACAGAGCTTACTAACTCTTTTACTAATAGTGAATTATTTAATATTTTAAATACTCGTCTATTATCAGGAAAGAAAACTATAATTTCAACTAACTTATCACCTATGCAATTAGGAGATATATACGCACAAAGAATATTCTCTAGAATATTTGATAGATTTAGAATGGTTAAGTTTATAGGTAATGATTTAAGATGGGAACAAAAAATGACTAAGTAGAAAATCTCCGTATTTTCTAACTTAGTCATTTTTTTAATTACTAGACAATCTTCTTATCCATATATAATTTTCCATCTTTAATTTCAATACAAATATCTGCCATATTAGCAATTTCATTATTATGAGTTATCATAACTAATGTTTGTCCAAAATCTTTCACACAACTTCCTAATAAATCCATAACTTCTTCTGTTGTTTTACTATCTAAATTTCCTGTTGGCTCATCTGCAAATATTATTTTAGGTTTATTAGCTAAAGCTCTCGCAATAGCTACCCTCTGTTGTTGACCTCCACTTAACTCATTAGGAAATTTATTAATTTTATCTTTAAGACCTAACTTATCAATTATACTGTCTATGTATTTTTTATCTACTTTTTTATCGTCTATAGATATTGGAAGTATTATATTCTCATATACATTTATAACTGGGATTAAGTTAAAACTTTGAAATATAAATCCAAATTCTTCACTTCTTAATTTAGATAATTTATTTTCATTTAAAGTTGAAATGTCTTTCCCTTTTAACATTACTTTACCTGATGATACAGTGTCTAGTCCTGCAATACAATTTAAAAGTGTACTTTTACCGCTTCCACTCGGACCTATTATAGCTGTAAATTTGCCTTTTTCTATAGATAAAGTTATATCTTTTAATGCTTGTACTTTATTGTCACCTTTGCCATATATTTTATTTAAATTTGTTATCTCTAATATATTTGTCACAAAATCCCCACCTTTATTCATTTGTACTTAACCCCTCTACTATACTCATTTTTTCTATCTTCTTTTTACATAAAAATACTGCTATTAAACACATAATTATAGATACTATTAAAAATTCTACACTTTCAAATATTGGCAATGTAAATTTTATAGCTTCTTTAGTTCCTAATCCTTCTTTATGTATTTCATTTACAAGTTTTGTAAATTTATAAATGTTATGAGTAGCAATTATACTTGCCAATATAGATGCAAAAACTGAATACATTATATTTTCTTTTACAATCATATTTTTAAGTTTTTTAGGACTCATTCCTATAGCTCTTAATGTTGAAAGTTCATTCATTCTAGTCATTATGTTGGCTTTTATTATGCATAATACATTTATAGATGATATTAGTAATATTAAAGCTACAATTACTAGTGTTTCTTTTGTGTTTCTTTCACTTTGTTTTATATAGAAATTTTTATAATTGTACTTACTTTCAAATTTTGAAAATGGATTATTTTTTATAACTTTTTCTATTTCATTTTGAGATTTTTTATCAGTTCCTTTCTCAATTTGTATATTTAGTTTATTATAATTTTCTCGTCCACTTATATTTTTAAAATCATCTTCATTTAATACAATTTTTAACCCAGTTGATAATCCACCTTCTCTTAAAACATAGTCTCCGTTTAAAATCCCAGCAACCTCTATCTTTTCATTTTTATACTCTACTTTATTGTTTTTTGTAACAGGAATTTTTATATTTATTAAATCGCCTACTTTCATATCATTTAATAACTTTGTATTAGGTGATGCATTAGAGTAAAAATAATTCGTTACTAAAGCTTTTGGATACTTACCTTTACTTTTATCATTTATATTTTTCCCTTTTTCAATATATTGGTCTATGTTTTTTAAACTCTCATTGTTATTGCCTTCAATATCTACATATTCTTCTAAGTTTTTATTTTCATCAACTATCGCATTTACACTTTTATACTCTTTGGTTAAATCTTTAGAGTTAGTTATAAATATTCCAGTTAACTCAATAACTGGCTTTACACTTTTTACCTCTTTTATATTTGATATTTTTTCTATTTCATCTTTACTAAATTTTGTAAAATTAGAATCTGCATTATTAGGATTATGAGATAATTTTATATCACTATTTCCCATCATCATAAGAGGCATAGTAGTATTATCTAAGCTTTTATCTTCATTTTTTGACATTGCAATCGTATCTATAAAAAGTACTCCTCCCAAACTTATGGATATAATACAAAGTATTGTTCTTATTTTATTTCTCCAAAAGTTTTTTGTAAGCCATTTCTCCTGAAAATCCAAAAACCTTTCTTACTAATTTATAATAAAATCTATTTTTCTGTTTTTTATTAAATTTATCACTGCTTCTAATAGCCTCTACAGGCGAAATTTTTCCACTTTTATATATTGGTACTAAACTTGATATAAACACAGCTATGATAGCCATTAACATAGGCTCATATATACTAGCTTTACTTATGTAAAGATTTACAAACCTCCCATAAATAATGTAAAATCCAGCATATGAAGCTAACGTTCCTATCAAGAATCCAAATATAAGACCTAATGCTAATACAACAATACTTTCTATAGCAATCATAAATCTTACTTTCTTTTTAGATAAACCAATTGCTCTCAATATACCTATTTGTTTTGTCATATCTATAAGTACTATACTAAATATATTACATATAACTAATGTTGCCGCTAACATTGGATATAACTTTCGCTTCATTGTATATGTTGTTCCCTTTGACATTGAGTAATCATCTAAAACTTGTGTTAGTGATGCATTTACCATGAAATTTGAATCATTTAATCCATATTTATTTATAATTTCATAAGCTTTTCCAATATCAGGTCTAGATGAGTTTAAATATAAAGTTCCACCATGAGTTACTAAATTATTTGGTAATATAGATTCATTGCTATTATCTTTAGTAAAAGCCTTTACTCCATAGTACTCATTTTCACTTGCATAACTACTTGAATCTTCATAGTAAGCATCTGGCTTTTTTACTACCCCAACAAGTTTGAACTTTTTATCTTTACTAAATATTTGATTTTCATTATTTTTATCAACATAATACTTTACAATTTTAAAATCAATTTCTTGGTTTAAATCATCACTTAAGCCCATTTCTTTTAATGCTTTTTGCTCTATAACTATTTCATTTGAATTTTTAGGATTGCTTCCTTTCGATAATTGATATCCATATGAATCTATAAATTTATCGCTATATGAATTTAATTGAATTGATGTTCCGTTTTTTCCTACAATTTTACCTAACCCCAAAATATCATTAACTTCAGTTACTTCTTTATCTTTTTTAACTTATTAACTATATCATCGCTTAAATTACTATATTCAACATGATAGTCACTATAATTTTTATATGCTTCTTTTATTTCTAGTTTACTTTGTGTTTCTGGTATTACATTTAATGAAAATACTAGTATTACAGCTAACGCTATACTTGTTATTAATGCGATAGTCCTTCCTTTTTGCTCTTTCATATAAGCAATTGCTAACTTAAAACTAATCTTCAAAATATACCCTCCCTTTTGTAATTCATATTTATGCCCCTAAAATCAAAAAATAAGGTGTTATCTTTTACGTTTAAAAGATAACACCTTATTTTTTTTGATTCAATATTTATAGTACAACTGGTACTTTTGTAGCCCCAACTGTCATGTTTTCATCTATAGGTATATAAATTTGTAATAAAAATTTATTTTTAAAATCCTCTATTTCTAAATCTCCATTATATTTTTTAAGTGAAGATTTAACACTTTTTAGTCCTATTCCATGAATAAATTTATCTTTCTTGCTAGTTATAATTTTACTATTTTTTATCTCTAATTTATTTGTTTTAGAATTTTCACAGCGTATAACATAATATGATTTAACAAGAGTTCCCCTTATTTTTATATATTTTTTATCAATATAAGTTTTATTGCACGCTTCTATTGCATTATCTAATATATTTGAAAATATGCTACATACATCTGTCATTTCTATAAAATTACATTTAGAAAAATTAACATCACAAGTTAAATCTATATTATTTTCATTACAAATATTTTGTTTTTCATTTAATATAATATCTAATATCATATTCCCAGTATTATGTATTTCTTTAAATTCTCTTAATTCCTTACTCATTTCTTCTATATATTTATTTACATCTTCTTTGTCATAACTTAGATTTTTTATACAAAATATATGATTATTTATATCATGATAAAGTTTTTTAACTTTATTTTGAGATTCTTGAAGATTTAAATAATACTTGTACTGAATATCTATTTTTTCTTTTAATAAACGCTCTTCACTTTTTTCTTTAATGTCTTTAATGATTTTAAAAACTATCATTAAAAGTAAAAAACTACTTGTAAAAGACAGCTTAGGGGTTACATTTATATTAAATACATTAAGATGATCATAAGAATAATTCATTCTAAACATATATGTCCATGTAGGCAGACTATTCATAATAGCTACTGTAAAATTACTTATTATACATCCTATTATAATTATTACACTTACTTTTTCTTTATCTGTATCTCTAAATCTTTTAATTAGATTAATATAGCTTATATTAATAAATATATTAATTGAACTTTCTATAATAAATATTATATTATAGTTATATTCTGATGTAGTTGAAGCATACTCAGAATGGCCTGTTACAAAAAAGAAAACTATATAAATTAACCATTGCCCAATTACATATTGAACTGTAGTATAAGTTAAATAATATAACAATACTTTGTAATTAGTTATTTTATAGTTTAGTTTTATAAATAAAATAAAAGATATCCATTTTAAATTTATTATGAAACCATAGTATTGTGTTTCTCTACTGAATAAAATTATAGAATCTAAAGCACCAATTAACAAAAATACTATATCTAAATATCTATTTTCATATTTTCTTTCTTCTAAACAGTTCAATATTTTTAAAAGAACAAAATACTCAATAAATGGACATGCCCCTGTAGCTATCCTTGACATTAACTCAACATCTAACATAGTTTTTCTCCTAAAGAACTTAAAAACTTATGCTTAAAATCTTTAAATCTATGCCTACTAACTAAAATCTCTTCTTTATTATCTAATATAGCTATATATTGTTTTATATTTTCTACATAATTTATATTCACTAAGAAACTTTTATGACATCTATAAAAATTATGGTTTTTCAATTCCTTTTCAATTTTATCCATGGTCATTTTAGTCTCATAAATTTTATTTTCCGTGTATATAGTCATATCTTTTCTTTGAATTTCAATATAAGTTATATCTTCTATATTTATTTTGTAAGTTTCATTTTTATTTTCAACTAACACAAATTTATCTCTTTTATTTATAACTTCATCTATACAACTCAAAATATGCTTCTTAAAATCATCATATTGTATAGGCTTTAGTAAATATCTATAAGCCCTCACTTCATATCCTTCTTGTATGTATTCAATAAGTGACGTTGTAAAAATTATTTCTGGTTTATTTTTATCAATTTCTCTTATCTTTCTGGCTACATCCATTCCAGTTATCTCGTCCATCTGAATGTCTAGTATAAATATATCCCCACCTTGATTATAATTATTAAGTAGTTCTTCCCCAGTTGAATATATGTTTAAATTGTAATCAATATTTTTTTCACATAATATATTTTCTAAATTTCTTTCTATATTTTTTTGATGTTCTATTTGATCTTCGCATAAAATTATTTCTATCATAATATCCCCTGTATATATTTTTTATATGTTTATATAACTATTATACATAATTTGTAAATACTTCTTAAGTTATAATACATTTTTATAATAAAAACTCGGTTTGCTCTGAATTCATTATGTATATATAGCTTTTTTGAACACAAAAAAAACTCTTAGATAAAATCCAAGAGTTTACTGGTGGGATTAACAGGGCTCGAACCTGTGACCCCCTGCTTGTAAGGCAGGTGCTCTCCCAGCTGAGCTATAATCCCAAATGCTGGTGACCCATAGGGGAATCGAACCCCTGTTACCGCCGTGAAAGGGCGGTGTCTTGACCGCTTGACCAATGGGCCATATTATATTTTACAAAAAAAATGGTGATCCATCCGCGACTCGAACGCGGGACACCCTGATTAAAAGTCAGGTGCTCTACCGACTGAGCTAATGGATCATCTTTTTGGAGCTAGTGATAGGAATCGAACCTACAACCTGCTGATTACAAGTCAGCTGCTCTACCGTTGAGCCACACTAGCAATGTGTGTTTGGCGACCTGGAAGGGACTCGAACCCTCGACCTCCAGCGTGACAGGCTGGCATTCTAACCAGCTGAACTACCAGGCCGCATATATGGTGGGATTAACAGGGCTCGAACCTGTGACCCCCTGCTTGTAAGGCAGGTGCTCTCCCAGCTGAGCTATAATCCCAAATATTGGTGACCCATAGGGGAATCGAACCCCTGTTACCGCCGTGAAAGGGCGGTGTCTTGACCGCTTGACCAATGGGCCTTGCAAAAAAATGGTGATCCATCCGCGACTCGAACGCGGGACACCCTGATTAAAAGTCAGGTGCTCTACCGACTGAGCTAATGGATCATCTTTGCTGAGATGTTGTTTCGACTTTTTTCTCTGCCGTATCAACAAATACTATTATATTAGCTTTATTAACTTTAGTCAACACTTTTTGTGAAATTTTTTAATTTTTTTAAGCAAATTATTTAAATACCCTATTTTCAATGGTTTAATCCATTTATTTAAGCATAATTTACAGTAAAATTTAGTAATCTTGTTAATTTTTTATATTTTTTTAAAGATTATATTATAAAAATATTTTATTAATACTATTGTAATATAATATTCTTATACTAAATAAAGGAGGTAAATTTATGAACTTCATAAACAAAGAAAATCATACATTTACATTTTCAAGCTTAAATAATCCAGTTCTTAAAGTAAAATCAGGAAGCAATGTAGTTTTTGAAACTCATGATTGCATGTGTAGTCAAATAACATGTAGTGATGACAATATGGATAGTATAGACTTTGATAGAGTAAATCCAGCAACTGGACCTTTATACATAGAAAATTCTATGCCTAACCAGACTTTAAAAGTTAGTATAAATTCTATTGAATTAAAAGGCAATGCTCTTGCCATGACAGGTCCTGGAGTTGGAGTTCTTGGTAATAAACTAGATACTATGACTCATAATATTTTAAAAATAGAAAATGAAAAAGCTTTATTTAATAATTTAGAACTTCCTTTAAATAAAATGATTGGTGTTATAGGTGTTGCTCCAAGCGATAATAAGTCTATAAATTGTGGAACTCCTGGTAGTCACGGTGGTAACATGGACTGTAAGATTATAGCTGAAGGCTCTAGTGTATATCTTCCTATATCAGTAGAAGGATCTTTATTATCTCTTGGAGATATCCATGCTGTTATGGGTGATGGTGAAATCGGAGTAAGCGGAGCTGAAATAGGAGCTCTAGTTGATGTAAAAGTTGAAGTAATAGATAGCTTAACAATAAAGAATCCTATCTTAGAAACTGAAGATGCTTATTATACTGTAGCTTCTGCTGAAACTTTAGATGAGGCTTATGAAATAGCTATCGAAGATATGTTTGATATTTTACTTCCTAAATGCAACTTATCCAAAAATGACCTAGTTATGCTAATGAGTTTAACTAGTGATATAGAAGTTTGCCAAGTTGTTGATCCTTTAAAAACTATTAGATTTAAAGTTAAAAAAGATATTTTAAGTCAATTAAATATAGATAAATTAATATAAAAATAAAATAAAGCTATGTTAAGACATTATATAATGCTTTAACATAGCTTTTGATTTTATATATTATAAAATTAGAATATATTTTTTCTTACTATAGTTTGAGCTCTGTTTGGTCCAACTGAAACCATATCTACATTTACTCCAACTAATTCTTCTATTTTAGCTATATATTTCTTAGCATTTTCAGGAAGTTCTTCATATGTTTCCATACCTGTTAAATCTTCAGACCATCCTTCTAATTCTTCATATATAGGCTCGCACTTAGCTAAATCTTCTAATGAAGCTGGGAACTCTCTTAAAACTTTGTCTCCCATTTTGTAAGATGTACATATTTTAACTGTATCAAATCCAGTTAAAACATCTAATAGCATTAAAGATATACTAGTTAATCCATTAACTCTAGCAGCATATCTAACTATTACAGCATCAAACCATCCACATCTTCTTGCTCTACCTGTAGTTGTTCCGAACTCTCTTCCTTGAGTTCTTATCTTGTCCCCTGTTTCATCGTTTAACTCTGTAACAAATGGTCCTTCTCCAACTCTAGTAGTGTAAGATTTTACTATACCTACAACATCTTTTATCATGTTAGGTCCAACACCAGCTCCTACAGAGAATCCTCCTGATGTAGGATGAGAAGATGTTACGAACGGATACGTTCCTAAATCTAAATCTAGTAATGTACCTTGAGCTCCTTCAAATAAGACTTTCTTTCCTGCTTTTATAGCTTCGTATACAACAACTGATGTATCATCTACGTAAGATCTTATTTGCTCTGCATATCCTAGGTATTCATTGTATATAGCATCAAAGTCAAACTCTTCTGCTCCATATATATTCTTAACTATTTTATTCTTAGCATCTATTTGAGCTTTTAATTTTTTAGCGAATATATCTTTATCCATTAAATCACATATTCTTATTCCAGATCTCTCTGTTTTATCCATGTAACAAGGTCCTATACCTTTTTTAGTAGTACCTATCTTATTATCTCCTCTAGCTTCTTCAGCTAAAGCATCTAATTCTTTGTGATATGGGAATATAACATGTGCTCTATCACTTATTTTTATATTTTTAGTATCTATATTATCTGCATTTAATTTAGCTAACTCTTCTAAAAATCCTTTTGGATCAAATACTATTCCGTTACCTATTACATTTATAGTTTCTGGATTTAATACTCCTGATGGTATTAGGTGTAATGCATATTTCTTTCCATCAACAACTAATGTATGACCTGCATTGTTTCCACCTTGTCCTCTTACTACTACATCAGCTTGTGTAGCTAAATAGTCTATAACTTTACCTTTACCTTCGTCTCCCCATTGAGAGCCTACTATAGCAACAGTCTTCATATTAATTCACCTCTAATTATTTTATTCGAACACTTACTTTCTTATTTTACCAAACATTCGCTTTATTTTCAAAACCTTTTTTATTAACCTATTTTATTTAGTATGTATTTTTCCACATATTCTAAGCTTTCTAGGATTTTTATTTCGTGTTCATTAGTTTCTATAAATCTAATCATATCATTTACATTGTTAGCCTTTTTTACTAATTTATTATCTCCTGTAAATGTATTTGTAATGTATATTTTTACTTTATTATTTTCCTTAATACCATATACGACTATAGTTTCTTTATATTTATCATCAATTATTCTACATATGTTTATTTCATTGTTTATAAACTCTGTATTTGGATATATATATATTATATTTATCATTTTTTCTCCCCCGTTGAAAAAATTATACTAATTATAAGAAAGCAAGCTAGTTTAGCTTGCTTTTTTAATTTGTTTTTATCCACTATTTATCCACAGAGTATCTGTGGAAATTGTGGATATCGTTTTTATAATTAAAATAAAAAATATCCACATATGATTATTTTTTTATAAAATTATCAACATGTGGATATTTTTTTATTACATTTCTCTAGCTTTATTCGCAAATTTTTGTATTTCACCTAACCAAACAAGTTCAACTGATCCAGTTTCCCCATGTCTATTTTTAGCTATTATAATTTCTCCTATATTCTTTCTTTCTGAATCAGGATGATAATACTCATCTCTGTATAGGAACATTACTATATCTGCATCCTGCTCTATAGCTCCAGATTCTCTTAAATCGGCTAACATAGGTCTATGGTCTGATCTTTGTTCTGGTGCACGTGATAACTGAGATAATGCTACTACAGGACAGTTTAATTCCTTAGCTATTATTTTCAAAGATCTAGAAATTTTTGATATTTCTTGTTGCCTACTTTCATTACCTCCATCACCTTCCATAAGTTGAAGGTAATCTATAAGAATCAGGTCTAAACCTTTTTCAATTTTTAGTTTTCTACACTTTGATCTTAACTCACCTATTTTTATACCAGGTGTATCGTCTATATATATGTTGGCATTAGATAAAACAGACATAGCATCTATAATTCTAGGCCAGTCATTTTCATCTAAGTTACCAGTTTTTATCTTTTTCAATTCTACATGAGATTGTGCAGATAGCATACGTTGAACTAATTGTTCTTTTGACATCTCTAAACTAAATACAGCTACAGATGCATCACCTTTAAGCGCTGCATTTTGGACTAAGTTAAGCGAAAATGCTGTTTTACCCATTGCAGGACGTGCTGCAACAAGTATCAAGTCTGTTCTTTGTAGTCCATTAGTTTTCTTATTTAAATCATCAAATCCAGTAGTTATTCCAGTTATGTCTTCCTTATTTGTATATAACTTTTCTATCATGTCATATGTATCCATAAGTACTGAATTTATAGCTTGGAAATCTTCGCTAGATTTTTCTTGAGATATATCAAATATTTGCTTTTCTGCTTTTTCTAAAATGTCTTCTACTTTTATTGAACTATCATATCCTAAGTTTAATATATCATTAGATACTCTTATAAGCTTCCTTAAAACTGATTTCTCTTTTACTATATCTGCATAATATTTAACATTAGAAGTTGTAGGTACTATAGTAGATAAACTAGTTATATAGCTTATTCCTCCTACATCTTCTAAATGGCCCTGTTTCTTTAACTCCTCTGTAAGAGTTATCAAATCTATAGGTTCATTTTTATTGTTTAACTTCATCATGCACTCATAAATAATTTTATGAGCTTCTTTATAAAAATCTTCAGGTTTTATAGTTTCTGTAACAGTTATTATAGCTTCTTTATCTAATAGTATAGATCCTAGTATAGATTGCTCAGACTCCACACTATGTGGAGGAATTCTACCTATATCCTCCATTTATCTCACCTCTAGTGTTTTTCTTATTGTTTTTCTTTTACGTCTACTCTCATTTTAGTAACTACTTTTGATGTATTTTTATTTCAACAAATCTTGAACCTAAAACTCTTATAGGCTCATCTAACATCACTTTTCTCTTATCTACATCTATTCCATGCTCTTTTTTTATTTGAGCTGCTATATCTTTAGATGTTATAGAACCAAATAATCTTCCACCATCACCAGCTTTAGAATACATAGTTATATTCATTTCTTCCATTTTCTTTCCTAATTCAACTGCTGCTTCGTATTCTTTTTGTTCTTTTATTTGTTGAGATGTTTGTTTTTCTTTTAATTCTTTTAACTCTGTATTTCCAGCTTGAACTGCTAATTTTTTAGGGAATAAAAAGTTTCTAGCGTATCCATCACTAACTTCCTTTACATCACCTTTTTTTCCTGTTCCTTTTATGTCTTTTAATAATATAACTTTCATTACTCTTCTTCCTCCTCTAGATATTGTGTTATGATGTCTGATACCATCTTATATCCTTCTTCTAAAGATACTCCTTCAAGTTGAGCTCCTGCTATATCAATGTGGCCTCCGCCACCTAGTTTTTCCATTAATACATGCACGTTAATAGACCCTAATGATCTAGCACTTATAAATATAGTTCCTGATTTAGTTTTACCTAATACAAATGATGCTTCTACATCTTTTATACTTAAAAGTTCATCTGCAGCTTGAGCTACAACTACATTTATATTATTTATATCCGACTTGCAGTAAGCTAAACATATCTTATCATTTATAACTTTAGTGCTTTGAATTATCTCTGCTTTTGTTACGAAATCTTCTAAATTCGAGTTAAATAACTTCTTAACTTCAATTGTATCTGCTCCTGCTTTTTTCAGATATGATGCTGCTTCAAATGTTCTAACTCCTGTTTTAAATGCAAAGTTTTTAGTATCTAAACTTATACCTGCCATTAATCCTTCTGCTGTTAATTTATTTATCTTAACATCCTCTTCCATATACTGAACTAATTCTGTTACCATCTCACAAGTTGATGATACATACGTTTCATGGAATAAAAGAACTGTATCATTTATAAATTCGACCCCTCTTCTATGGTGGTCTATAACAACAATTTTATCAGATATAGCTAATAATTCAGGACATTCAGTAAAATTAGGTCTATGAGTATCAACTACTATTACCAGTGTGTCCTTAGAACAATTTTTAATAGCATCTTCTCTTGAAATAAATATATTATTGTAGTAATCAGATTGTTTCAATCTACCTACAAATTCCTCAATAGAATCGTTAGAACTATTTAAAACTATGTGTGCGTTTTTATTACATGACTTACATATATCATAAATACCTCCTGCGGCTCCCATTGCGTCCATATCAGGATATTTATGTCCCATTATATATATATTCTTGCTTTCTAATATAATCTCTCTTAAAGCATGACCTATAAGTCTTGATTTAACTTTAGTTTTCTTTTCTACAGCTTTTGATTTTCCTCCGTAGAATATAGACTTGTCTTTAGTTTTTATTACGGCTTGATCTCCACCTCTACCAAGAGCTAAGTCTAATGCTCCTTTTGCTAATTTGAAATTATCATTAATTGTTTTTCCTTCTATTCCTATACCTATACTTATTGTTACAGGTAAATTATTTTCTTGGTCAATTTCTCTTATTTTATCTAATATAGAGAATTTATCTGCTTCTAATGTGTCTAATTCATTCTTACTTAAAACTAAAAAGTATTTGTCATTAGCCGTTTTTTCAAGCGCACCATTGCAACTTGATTCTAGTGACGCTAATATCTTATCGATATCTACATTTATTAAAGGTCTTCTCTCTTCAGGAGCACTTTGTAATACTTCATCATATCCATCTACTTGTATAGTAGCTACTACATTTTTTTCTTCTTCATACTTACTTTTTAAATCTAAGTAGTCAGTTTTATCAATCCAGTAAAGCATCATTAAATATTTAGTTTTGTCTTCTTGATCACTTTTTATAATATTATAAACTATAGTGTACTGTCTTCCATTATAGTTTATATCGGTATATAACTCTTTATTTTCATTTAGTACTTTTCTTAAATTTATATTTTTAACAAGAGTTTCTATGTTCATACCTAAGGTATCTTCTTTTCCTGTCATTTCATGGAACTTAGTATTGTACCATGTAACACTACCATCAAACTCTAAAATACATAAAGGTATTGGTAAGTTTAGTATAGCTTTTTTTGTTACTTCATCAATATCTACAGCTAAATCTTGAATATACTTATTCCATTCTTTTCTTCTTATATCTCTTGTTCTCCAGTTATGAAAAACAATATATATAAAGGCAGCAAATACAAGGGCACCTATATATATATTGTAATACATTAATATAAGACTAAGAATCCCAATAACCACTATGTATGCATTTATTTCTGGCATATTAAATTTAAAGGTCGACTTATTAAACATTTCTACCTCCTAAGTGGATTTGTAGTTTCTTACCTTTCTAAAATCAATTGCACTGTCTAACATTCCTACAAAGCTCAAAATCATGGATCCTGATAATAGAATTACTGCTATTACTGCAAATACTATTTTGCCTGGCGATTTATCTTTCCATCTTTTTATAAAATAAATAGACACTGACACCCCTTGTATTAAAAATAGTATACTAAATACCAATTGAATATTTAACATTATTGAATCTGTATAAAGTCCTATATTCAGCATCTCTAAAAACATAACTAATAAATATAATATTAGTGATGTTACTATAGCATTTCCTGGTAAATAAAACTCTGAAAACTTTGGTAAATCGTAATTTAATACTTTAGTTCTTCTTAAAATAAAGGCTTCTACATAATATGTTATTAGTGATGCTATTATGCTATACATAAATAACACTGTAGGTATCATATTCTGGAACATATTAATCATATCTTTGGATGTTATATTTTCTTTAGGCATCATATTCGTACTTTCCATAATAGCAAACTGAGCTTCTACTGTTGCTTTTAAAGTTTTCGATATATCTGCTAATAAATCTATATTAAATAATAGTTTTGACATTCCAAAAAATACAATTATAGATAGTATAAATGCTATCGTTCCAAAGTATATAGGCGTAAAGCTTTTATTTTCATCTTCTACTTTGCTATCTTGATTGATTCTATATCCCACTGCTATCCCTGGTAACATACACATTATAAGCAAGTTTAAAGCGTATACTACATCTACAGTTAATACCAATATAAAAAAAGAGGATATAACTGAAATTAATGCATACTTATATCCTGAAGTTGTTGATATTATAGCATATGGAACAGGAAGAATAAGCGCAAGTAACCCTAAAAACGGAATATATACTGCTCCAAGACAAAGTACTATTCCTATAGCAGTAATTATTGCCGCTTGAGTTAATTTAGCTCTATTATTCAAATTAATATCACTCCCTATTGTCTAAGTAATTTTTAAGATTAGATAAATCTCCATACCATCGTTCTACACTATGGTCTTCCTCTATTCCATCCTTTATCTTTTCCTTTATTTTATAATCTATTTCCTTAAAGCTAATCCCAAGTCTCTTTGATAGTAAATATGTAACCATAACTATGTTAGCTAGAGTATCTTGTAAAATCTGATCTACAGGTCTAGTACCTTTAAATAAAAGGTTAAATAAGTCCCCCAGGCTTATTATCAATTCTGTTTTCATCCATTCAATAATCTTTATGTTCTTCGTTATCTCTGAGTTTTTATCTAGTCTCACTATGTCCCCCCTCCTTAATATATAAATATTATATCATAAATCATAGTAGTTTTAACCAATAAAAAAACGAGCCCCCTAAAGGCTCGTCCTTTTCTTAGTCTAATGTATATGGTAATAAAGCTAAGTTTCTAGCTCTCTTTATAGCAACTGTTAATTCTCTTTGATGCTTAGCACAAGTACCAGCTATTCTTCTAGGTAATATTTTACCTCTTTCAGTTACGTATTTTTGTAATCTTTGAGTGTTTTTGTAGTCTATCTTAGCATTTTTATCTGCACAGAATTGACAAACTCTTTTTTTCTTACGTCTCTTCTTGTTTATCATGTCTTTTTCCCTCCTTTTTAGAATGGTATATCATCATCATCTATAGCTTGGAATCCTTGAGGATCTAATCCTGCAGGTTCAAAGCTTGGTTCGAAACTAGGCTCGAATCCTTGATTCTGATTTTGATTTGGATATGGACTATCCGATCTATTTTTATTACTATCTAAGGCTTGTATATTTCGAGCACTTACCTTAGTGAAAGTTCTTTTTTCTCCTGATTGAGTTTGATAATTATCTACTCTTATCGAACCTTGTATAGCAACTAATCTACCTTTCGATATATAGTTTGCACAAAATTCAGCAGGTTTACCCATTACCTCAACCGGTATAAAATCAGTATCTTTGCTACCATCTTTTTTAGTGAAATCTCTATCAATGGCAATACTGAATGATGCAACGGCTGTTCCTGTTCCTGGGATATATCTTAACTCAGGATCCTTTGTTAATCTTCCCACTAGCACAACATGATTCATATAAACACCGCCTATTTACGTAAAATTTATATAGTAGTTATTAAGCAACAACTATCATATGTCTTATTACGTTCTCGTTTATCTTTAAGTTTCTGTCTATTTCCTTAGGAACTTCAACACCTGACTTAAAGTTAACTAATACATAGTAACCTTCAGTGAACTTAGCTATTGGGTATGCTAATTTCTTAGTACCCCAAGTATCTACAGTTTCAACTTCACCTTCAGTAGCTACAACTTCTTTAACCTTGTTTAATACAGCTGTTTTTGTTTCTTCATCTGCATTAGGCTTTATTACGTAAACTAATTCATAATTTTTCACACGATTCACCTCCCTTTGGACTTACGGCTCTGCTACGCAGAGCAGAGAAATGAGATTTATAATCTCACACTTTACACATTTTATCACTAATAAAATTAATTGTCAATTTTATTTTATTTCATACTAAAATTGGAAATATTAATATTATAAGAAAAATAAAATCTAAAATTAATATAGTATAAAGATTTTTATTTTGTTAATCCTATAAGGTATAACCCCATAACCTTAATATATTTCATCTTAATCTCCCCTAAAAATAGTGACCGAAAGGTCACTATTTTTATTTAAGCATTTGCATCTTGAGCTAAAGTATCTTTTAATACATCTGCTAATCTCTTAATACCTTCAACTATTTTATCTTCAGGCATATTAGAGTAGTTTAATCTGAATGTATTTTGGTTTCCTCCATTAGGGAAGAATGATCCTCCTGGAACATAAGCAACATCTTTTTCTAAACATTTTTCCATTATTTTTGCATCTAAATGTTTTGGTAGCTCTACCCAAGTGAATAATCCGCCTTCTGGATATGTATGTTCTATTCCTTCTGGGAATGTTTCGTCCATTGTTTTTAACATTAAATCTCTACGTTTGCTATAAACTGATTTTATATTCTCAACATGTGCATCTAAATCATAAACATCTATAAATTTACTTATTTCTCTTTGTGATATTGTAGATGCTTGTAAGTCTGCTCCTTGTTTAATAAATATGAATTTTGATAATAATTCTTCAGAAGCAGCAACCCAACCTATTCTGTATCCTGGACAGAATATTTTTGAGAATGATCCTAAGAACATAACTAGTCCTTTTTCATCCATAGCCTTTAATGATGGTAATATTTCCCCTTCAAATCTTAATTCTCCATATGGATTATCCTCTATTACTGGTAATTCAAACTTATTTATGACATCCATGAATCTTTCACGTCTTTCCATAGACCATGTCTTTCCTGTTGGATTTTGGAAGTCAGGTATAACATATATCATTTTTACATTTTCTGTTGTTTCTAAAATATTTTCTAATTCTTCAATTATCATACCATCTTTGTCAGTTGGTACTTCTATAAATTTAGGACAATAAGCTTTAAAAGCATTAAGTGCACCTAAGTATGATGGACTTTCTACTAAAACTACATCTCCTTCGTCTAAGAAAATTTTACCTGCAAAATCTAAACCTTGTTGAGATCCACTTGTTATTAATAGATCATCTTTTGATACATTAGTTTTTAGCTTTCTATTCATTCTTTCAGCTATTTGCTCTCTTAAAGGTCCAAATCCCTCTGTTGTAGTATATTGAAGAGCCTCTCTTCCTGATTCTTCTAATACCATTCTTGATATTTCTTTCATTTCTTCTACTGGAAATAATTCAGGAGCTGGAAGTCCGCCTGCAAAAGATATTACTTCAGGTTTCTCTGTCAATTTTAAAAGCTCACGAATCTCAGATCCTTTTAATCCATCCATTCTTTTTGCAAATTTGATAGCCATAATTAAGTTCCCCCTTGGTAAAATGTTTTCCCACTTTAATTATAGCAAAAGAAAACGCTTTTTTACAAGCCTTTTACTTTTTTTATTCTTTTTTCTAAAGTTTCTCTATCTAACATCAGCATTCTATCACACTTTAAGCATTTTATTTTAAAGTCCATTCCTGCTCTAGTTATTTCAAATTCTTTGCATCCACATGGATGTGGTTTCTTTAGTTCTACAACATCTCCTACGTTTAGCTTCATTGGCATTTGCATCACTCCTATCTTAATTTAGTTACTTCTTTTTGTCCTCCGGATACTCTATTTACTTTGAAAATTCCATGATATAAAATTTCATTTTCTTCTAAAGACTCTACAACTACATCCATATCCTCTTTTAAAAATCTAACAGATATTCCGCAGCTAGAACTTATTTCCCTAGGTGTTGGTAAAGTTGTTACCTTTAAATCTTTTTCGTTTAAAACTTTATCTGTTCTTATTGCATGGTGTGTTGAGTTAAAAGCTACTATATACATTTCGTTCATTTTTTTGAATTCCTTTCTAATTGTGCCTTTATTTTTTGATTTTATATAAACAAAGACTACATAAACTTTGTCATGTAGTCTTTATAATTTATATAGATATAGTTTTTGATGAATTGTTCATTGATTCTACAATCGTGTACATATTTGTTACAGTTCCAACTTTTAATTCTTCTTTTAATCCGTAGTAGTCTAAACATGTTCCACAAGATAATATTTCAACACCTGCATCTTGTAATATCTTTAGGTTTTCTACTGTAGCTTCATTTTCTGTTGTCAACTTTATTCCGCTATTAACAAATAGTATACATTTTGGATATGGCTTACTTTCTGTTAAAGTATATATATATCCTTTCATAAGTACATGTCCTAATTCATCATTTCCAGTTCCCATTCTATCTGAGTTTATAAATATACATGTATCAGCTAAAGACTCTTGTGATTTTTCTTCTATTATAACATTTTCACCTTTTATAATCTCTATACAAATAGAATCTTTTTCTGTTTTTAATACATTTGCTTCTAAATTCATTGATTTTGCTAATTTTAATATATTTTCCTTAGCAATATCATTATCTACAGTTACTTCTACAACCCCTTGTTCAATACTATCTAATTTTTTTAGTATTTATAACTGGTTTCGGACATGCCAGTCCTTTTGCATCTAACTCTATTCTCATAAATACTCATCTCCTTAATATAATACAATACTTCCTTAATTTTAACATATATAGACATATTTTGTTATAGATTATTCCTATACCATAGATTTAAATTATTTCATTGTTCTATTGTCTATTTAACTTTTAATATTTGTATTTTATCATCCAATTCAACACCTATAGTTGAGTCGTTAATCAACATTATACTTTTTATGTCCTTTTCAAAACCTTTTAATTCTTCACCTTTTTTATTAATTATTTTATTATCTTTATACAATATAAAGTTCTCTTTCATATTAACAATACCATCTATATATTCAATATTACTTGATGTAGATATATCTTCAACTTTCTTGCTTATATGTTTTATATTATTGTTTTCTTCTATAACATAAATTCCATCACTATTTATATTGCTATAATATTTTATATTTTTAACATCAAATTCATCGATTACCTTTAAATTATAATCTACCCTACTTATCTTATTTTTTCAATTAAGTAAATATTATCCTTTTGTACTATACTATCTAAAATTATAGAGTCTTTTATGCTTTTTTATTTTTTAAGTTTCCATTGTAATCATATTTAGTTATTGTGCTTTCTAAATCTTTTTCAGTTTTTAAATCACACACGTATATACCTTGTGATGTATATTCTATATCCGTTAGTTTTCCTTCTAAATCTAAGTTTTTCTGCAAGTTACCCTCAAAATCGTAAATATTTATACTATCTTTATTTTCTTTTTTATATGCATACACATATGAATCATTATCTAAGCTTACATACATAAGTCCATTATTCGGTACATTTTTTTTGAAACAACTTTTCCAGTTTTATTTATACTATATATAGTATTTTTATCTTTATCTAGTACATCTATATATTTATTGCTATCTAGCCTTAAATTTTTTATATTTAGATTTATCTTAAATATTTCTTTTCCATTTTCATCTACACTTTTTAATGTCTTTCCATCATAATATACAATACTATCTTCATATTCTATACAATTAAACTTTTGACTAATTTCTATACTTTTTTTATCTTGCATCTCCACAGATTTTTTACCTAGTTTTTTGCTAACATTCCCTATTGTCTTAGGATTTATTAAAACTATTATAATTAATACAATTATTAATAACCATTTCTTTTCACATCTAATCCCCCCAAGCCCATTTATACCTAATATTTTCTATATAAAAATAAAAGACTCCTTTTATTAAAGAGTCTTTTTAAATAATTTCTAAGTTTTTATATAAACAAACACCTTTTTGATAATACTCAAGTTCTTTTTCTTTTGAGATATCTGTATATAGTTGACCTAATTCTATATATAAGTCTGCAAGAGTTTTCCTATCGTTTAGTTCATTTACTATATTTATACATTTTAGTATATATTCTATTGCCATTTTAATATTTTCTTCTTTTTATATATTTGAGAATAATATTTAAGAGCTTTATATTCAAAATACTTATTTTTATTTTTTATTGAACTAGCTAGTGCTAACTTTGAATACTTTCTAGCTTCTTCATAGTTTTCTAATTGAATGTATGATTGTATTATTTTTATAATAACATTAATTGAACATTCATCTTCATCATATTTCTTTATTTCATAAGCTCTTTTTGAATAATCTAATGCTTTTTCACTATCGCCTATATTTTCATAAACTTCACATACTCTCAAATAAACATTAGCTAATTCATTCTTATTATCTTCTTCTTCTAAAAGTTCTAAAGCTAATCTAAATTGTTGCTTAGCTTCTTCATATTTACCCATACCCATTAATTTATTCGCTTTAGATACCATTAACTCAGCTTCTTCTTTTGTGTTAACTGTTATATCTAAATTTTTAATTTTTTCTATATACTCTAAAGCTTCATCATCTTTGTTTAGTTGTGTATAACAAAATGATATGTTGCTGTATAAATCTTTTTTAACACTTGAATCATTTAATTTATTTTCTTCTAAAATATCTTCAGCAAATTTAAAGTTACTTACTGCTCCTTTATGGAAGTTTTCTTCCATATAAATTTTACCTATGTTTATATAGCATTTAGCTATATTCTCTTTATCATTATTTTGTATGAAAAAATATAATGATTTTTCAAAGTTAATTATAGCAGCATTATAATCTTTTTGTTTTAGGTTTATCGTAGCAAGTAATAGATTGCATCTCCCATAATTATCTATTAATTGATACTTTGTACATATCGACATAACTTTATTTATTTCTTCTTTTGATTTTTCTAAGTCTTTGCATTTTATATAAATTTCACTTTGTATTATTAAATTATCAGTTATCTTTTTAGCTTGCATTTCCTTTGTTTCTAGTAAATAGTCTACACTTACACCAAGACGGCTTGCTAAATATTCTAATAACTCGTAACTAGTGTATGACTTGTCTCTTTCTATATGACTAATTTGAGCTGCAGTAATTCTTTCTCCAGCTAATTCTTTAAGCGTTAAGTTTTTTCTTTTCTTAATTTCTTAATTTTTTCTCCTAAGCTTAAAATTTCCATGCCTGTCCCCCCTAGAAAACATTTTCTTATAATAAAATTATAACTTATATTTATCATAAATACACTAATTTATTTTTTTAGATGCCATTTATTTTTAATTTAGTACATAAAAATACAGGTGATTCCACCTTTATAGCCATACTACTAAGGTAAATCACCCATATTTTTACATATTAATTTCTTTTTCTATTTCTATTAAAGCTTCGACAGTTTTATCTATTTCCTCTTTTGTATTAAAGTATCCAAAACTAAATCTTACAGTACCTTGTATAAGCGTTCCTATTGTCTCATGAGTAAGTGGTGAACAATGAATTCCTGATCTTGTAGCAATATCGTACATATCGTCTAGCAAGTACGTTAATTCTCCTGAATCTATATCCCCTATGTTTATAGAAATTACAGCTGCTCTTTTTTTACTATCCAAAGGTCCATATATTTTAACATTAGGAACCTCATTTAATTTTTTTAACATATAATCACATAATTCTTCTTCATGATGTCTAATTTTATCTATTCCTGTTTCTAAAACAAACTTAACTCCTGCATTTAAACCTGCTATACCAGGTGTATTATGAGTTCCTGACTCATATCTGTCAGGCATCATGTTAGGTTGGAATAAGTCTTCTGAATTACTACCTGTTCCACCTTCTTTTAATATATCGACATTAAGTCCTTCTCTTATATATAAAATACCTGTACCTTGTGGTCCAAGTAAACATTTATGCCCTGGAGCTGCTATCATATCTACATTTAGCTTCTGAACATCTACATCATATACCCCTAATGTTTGAGATGCATCCACTAAGTATACTATATTATTTTCTTTAGCTATATTACCTACAGATTCTATATCAACAATAGTTCCACATACATTTGATGCATGAGTTGTAACAATCAATTTTGTATTTGGTCTTATTGCTTTTCTTATATCTTCAGGATCTAGTTGTCCTAATTTATCACATTTAACAATAGTATTTTCTACTCCTTTTTTCTCTAAAGACTTTATAGGTCTTATAACTGAGTTATGTTCAATGCTTGTTGTTATAATATGATCTCCAGGTTTAACAACTCCTTTTATAGCAAGATTTAAAGAGTCTGTAGCATTATGTGTAAACACTATATTCATAGGATTAGATACATTTAAAAGTTTAGCTATATTCTCTCTACATTCGTAAATCTCTCTTCCTGCTCTCATAGCTAATTTATGACCAGCTCTCCCTGGATTAGCTCCATAAGTTTCCATACAATCTAAAACTGCGCAATATACTTCCTTAGGTTTTGGAAATGTAGTTGCTGCATTATCTAAGTAAATCATGTTAAGTCCCCTCTCTTATGCTTCTTGTCCTTCTAATAATAATGATATTATGCCATTTAAATCATCATCATTATAGTACTCTATCTCTATTTTACCTTTTTTCTTGCCTTTAGAGATATTAACTTTTGTTCCTAAAAGACTTGTAAGTCTTTCTTCTACATCCACAATATATATATCTTTTTGTTTTTTACTTTTTTCAACAACTGGAGTTTCGCTTTCTACTATTTTTTTAGCTAGTCTTTCAGTTTCTCTAACAGATAGCTCTTCTTCTATTATTTTGTTAGCTAACTCTAATTGGATTTTTGAATCAGTTATTCTCAAAAGAGCTTTACCATGCCCTGGGGTAATTCTATTATCTTCCACCATAGCCATAACTTCTTTACTAAGGTTTAAAAGTCTTAAAGTATTTGTTATATGAGGTCTACTTTTTCCGACTGCTTCAGAAATTTCCTCTTGAGTTACACTATAATGATCTATTAAACTTTTATAAGCTATTGCTTCCTCTATAGAGTTTAAATCTTCTCTTTGTAAGTTTTCTATAAGGGCTATTTCCATTAAATCTTTCATAGGTATATCTTTTATAACAGCTGGCATTTCTTTTAAATTAGCTTTTTTTGAAGCTCTGTATCTTCTTTCACCAGCTATTATCATGTATTTACCTTCATCATCTGGTTTAACTACTATAGGCTGTAAAACTCCATAGTTTTTTATAGAATTTGATAATATCTCTATTTTTTCCCCATCAAAAACTTTTCTAGGTTGTTCTGGGTTTGCATAAATTTTCTTTATATCTATATTAACAATGTCTTTTGAATCTATTTCTTCTTTTATAGTTGGAATTAAAGCTCCTAGCCCTTTTCCTAGTCTATTTGAACGTCTTGTCGTTTTTTCCATTCTATATCACATCCTCCTCTAAATCTATAAATTCTTCTGCTAATTCTAAGTATGCAACAGCACCTTTACATCTAGAGTCATAGTATATAACTGGTTTACCATGACTTGGAGCCTCTGCTAACCTTACATTTCTTGGAATTAAAGTTGTATACACACTTCCTTTAAAGTATTTTTTTACTTCTTCTACTACTTGAATTGACAGGTTCGCCCTTCCATCAAACATACTTAAAACTACACCTTGTATCTCTAAATTAGGATTTAGACTTCTCTTAATTAGTGATATAGTTTCCATTAGCTGGCTAACACCTTCCAAAGCATAGTATTCACACTGTATAGGTATTAAAACACTATCAACTGCTGTTAAACAATTTATAGTTAGCATACCTAAAGATGGAGGACAATCTATAAATATGTAATCATATTTATCTCTTACTTTATCTATTGCTTTTTTAATATATATTCTCTTTCTTCAACAGTTGTAAACTCTATTTCTGCTCCAGCTAATTCTGTTGCTGATGCTACTATATCAATATTTTCAAATTCAGTTTTGATTATTGCATTCTCTATACTATCATTATTTATTAATACTTCATAAATTGTATTTTCGACTTCATTTTTCTCTATCCCATATCCACTAGTAGAATTCCCCTGTGGATCTAGATCTAATACTAAAACTTTTTTACCCATTTTAGCTACACTAGCGCTTAAATTTACATTTGTAGTTGTTTTTCCAACTCCACCTTTTTGATTAAACACTGCTATTACCTTGCTCATAAGACTTAACCCCCTTTAACCTTTTAAAAAAGATTACTGCTAAGCAGTAATCTTTTATTTTTTAGGAATCTTTACAACAACCTCTATGTGATCACCTTTATCAACCTCTTTATACTTAGCTTCTAATCCTGTATTAGTTATAGCTTCGTATGCTTGCTTGATAGTATTAAGGTATATTCTCATTCCCATTATACCTTTGACAGTTTGTTTTTTATCTTCACCATCTTTAGGTTGTTTTAAATCTTCTAATATATCTGCTATTAGCTTTTCTGTTTTCTTTACATTTAAATCTGATTTTATTACCTTTTCTAAAACTTCTCTCATAAGTTCTTCATTTGGCAATTTCAATAAAGCTCTAGCATGTCTCTCCGTTAAACTATTCTCTACTAATTTTATTTTTATATCTGTTGGTAATCTTAGTATTCTAATTTTATTAGCTATTGTAGATTGATTTTTTCCTAACTTTGCTGCAAGCTGTTGTTGTGTGAACTCATGCTCTTTTATTAAGTTCTCATAACCCATAGCTTCTTCTATAAAATTTAAATCTTCTCTTTGTAAGTTTTCTAATAATGCTAATACAGCTGAAGATTCATCAGACATATTATTTATTATAGCAGGAATAGTTTTTAATCCAGCTAGTTTTGATGCCCTAAGCCTTCTCTCTCCTGCTACTAATTCATACTCATTGTTGCTTTTACTCCTAACAGTTATAGGCTGTAATATACCATATACCTTTATAGATTCACTTAACTCTTCTAATGCCGCTTGTGAAAATACTCTTCTTGGTTGGTATGGATTTGGAACTATATTATCTATAGGTATCTCCATAACTCTTTTATCTTCCATAACATCCCTCTCTCATCCAAAACTAAATATATTTAAAACACGAAATTACCTTAGTTACTTATTTGTATAATATTTCTTCATTTAACTACATATTCCTTCTAAAATATTTTTTTTAACATATAATTTAAAAATATTTCTTTGGAAATATACATTTTCATTCTATTTTATTGGGCTTTTTACTGGTTTACCTGCTTTTCTTGGGTATTTTGCTGGCGTACTATTTACTTTTTTGAAAACAACTATGTTGTGTTTTAGCTCTATTTCTGGAAGCTCTACATCTATCTTTTCTACAAATTCTAAACCTAAAACTTCCATAGCTTTTCTAGATTCTTCTAATTCAGTATCTGCATTTGGTCCTTTTAAACATACAAAGTAACCCCCAACCTTTATAAAAGGTACACAAAATTCCATTAAAATAGGTAATCCTGCAACAGCTCTAGCTGTCGCTATATCATATTGTTCTCTATATTTTTCATCTTTTCCAAAGTCTTCTGCTCTTCCATGTATTAATTCAATATCATCTACATTAATACTTGTACAAACTTCACTTAAGAAATTTATTCTTTTATTTAATGAATCTAAAAGAGTTACTTTCGAATTTTCTAAGCAAATTCTTAATGGAAGTCCTGGGAATCCAGCTCCAGTTCCTACATCAATTATAGACATTCCATCTTTTATATACCCTTTTTTAACTGCGGCTACAGAGTCTAAAAAGTGTTTTATATACACTTCTTTTTCCTCTTCTATTCCAGTAAGATTCATTTTTTGATTCCATTCAACTAAGATTTCTCTATATTTACTAAACTTATCTATAGTTTCATCGCTACATTTTAGTCCTAGATCTTCAATACCTTTTTAATATATCAGCATTAGTCATTTTTTTCACCTCTACCTCTTCTTTGTTGCTCAAGATAGATAAGTAAAACTGATATATCAGCTGGCGAAACTCCAGATATACGAGATGCTTGTCCTATTGATATAGGCTTTATAGCATCTAGCTTTTGTCTAGCTTCTATTCTTAAACCATCTATAGCTGAATAATTTAAGTCTTCATTTAACTTCTTATTTTCTAGCTTTTTAAATTGATCTATTTGTTTTAATTGTTTATCTATATAACCTTCATATTTAGTCATTATTACACATTGTTCTTTTACTGAATAAGGAACCTCTTCTCCTGCTCCTTTACCAGCAGCTTCTATCATTTCATAATCAACTTCTGGTCTTTTTAAGAATTCATATAAAGAGTAACCCACTTTTATAGGAGATGCCCCCTTTTCTTCTAATAGATGATTTATATCTTTAGGAGTAATTCTTTCAGTCTTTAATCTTTCTAATTCTTTTTCAACTAAATCTTTTTTATCTAAATATTTATTGTATCTATCTTCATCTACAAGACCTATTTCATGACCCTTTTCAGTAAGTCTCATATCTGCATTATCTTGTCTTAGATATAATCTATACTCACATCTAGATGTCATCATTCTATACGGTTCATTAGTTCCTTTTGTAACTAAATCATCTATTAAAACACCTATATAAGCTTCTGATCTATCTAATATAAATGGTTCTTTTCCTTGAATTTTTAATGCTGCATTTATACCTGCAATTAAACCTTGAGATGCTGCCTCTTCATAACCTGAAGTTCCATTGAATTGACCAGCACTAAATAAGTTGTCTACACCTTTTATCTCAAGTGTTGTTTTTAATTGAGTTGGATCTATACAATCATACTCTATTGCATATGCAGGTCTCATTATTCTTGCATTTTCAAGACCTTGAACACTCTTATACATTTGAATTTGTACTTCGTAAGGTAAGCTTGTTGATATACCTTGGATGTACATTTCTTTAGTACTTTCTCCTTCTGGCTCTATAAATATTTGATGTGATTCCTTGTCACTAAATCTAACAATTTTATCTTCTATAGATGGACAATATCTAGCACCAGTACTATCTATTTCACCTGCATACATAGGAGATCTTCCTAGGTTACTCTTTATTATTTCATGAGTATTTAAATTTGTTCTTGTTAAATAACATGGCTCTTGTTTTCTAGCTAATTCATTATTTAAAAATGAGAATGGAGTTATACGCTCATCTCCATTTTGCAATTCCATAACAGAGAAGTCTATGCTATCTCTATGTATTCTAGCAGGAGTTCCTGTTTTAAATCTTCTCATTCTTAATCCTAAGTCAACAAGTTTATCAGTTAAGAATTTACTGTAGCCTAAAGCATTAGGCCCTTCATAAAAAGAAACTTCTCCCATGTATATTTTAGAATTTAAGTAAACTCCTGTTGCAAGTATTACAGCTTTAGCATGATATATACATCCTAGTTTTGTAATTACACCCTTTACAACATTACCTTCACTTAGTATATCTACAACTTCATCCATTGCTATATCTAAGTTAGCCTCATTTTCTAATGTTTTTTTCATTTCTTCATGGTATCTAGCCTTATCTGCTTGAGCTCTTAATGAGTGAACAGCTGGACCTTTAGCTGTATTTAGCATTCTACTTTGTATAAATGTTTTATCGATATTTATACCCATTTGCCCACCTAGAGCATCTATTTCCTTAACTAATTGCCCTTTTCCTGTTCCTCCTATAGAAGGGTTACAAGGAAGTAAAGCTATTGAGTCTAAAGAAAGAGTTATAACTAATGTCTTATGTCCCATCCTAGCTGTAGCTAATGCAGCTTCACATCCTGCATGCCCCGCTCCAACTACTATTACATCATAATTTCCTGCATCAAAATTTAACATATATTCTCCTTTCTGATAAATATAGTATGTTTCACGAAAAACATATTATATTTATTTTCCTATACAGAAGTTACTAAATATCGTGTCTAATAGATCTTCAGTTACTGTATCTCCGTTTATATATCCTAAGTAATCCCATATATTTTTAAAATCAACCTCTATAAAATCTAATGGCATATATGAGTCTATAGCCGTTAAAGCATCTGAAATTGATTGTTTAGCTTTGTATAGTGCATCTTTATGTCTAGAGTTTGTAACAACTAAATCAGAAGAGTTTCTAACCGTTCCTTCAAACACCATATCTTCTATTTTATCATGTATTTTTCTATACCTTCATGTTGTAATGCTGATATAGTTATTATATTTTTTCATCTACAAACTGTTTTATTTTTCTATATCTATAACTTGATCTAAATCTGTTTTATTTAGTAAGACTATAGTTTTATTAGGTTGTACAGCTTCTAAGATTTCTATATCTTCTATTTCTAATTCTCTTGAAGAGTCTAAAACAACTATCGATAAGTCTGCTGAATTGAAAAATTCTTTTGATTTTTCAACTCCTATTTTTTCAACAACATCTTCAGTCTCTCTTATTCCTGCTGTATCTACTATTTTTAAAGGTATTCCTTTTATGTTTACAAATTCTTCTATTACGTCTCTTGTAGTTCCTGGAATATCTGTTACTATAGCTCTATTCTCACCTAATACAGCATTTAAAAGAGATGATTTTCCTACATTTGGTTTTCCAACTATTACTGTTTTCAATCCATCTCTAAGAATTTTCCACTTTCAGCTGTATCATATAATTTATTTATTTCTTTTTGAAGTTCTAGTGATTTTTCTTTTAATGTATTATATGTTATGTGCTCAACATCTTCATCCGGAAAATCTATAGAAACAGTTATATGAGCTAGCATTTCTGTTATACCGAATCTTAAATCTTTTATTTTTTTAGATAAAGACCCTTCTAACTGAGACTGAGCTACAGTGTGAGCCATCTCCGTCTTAGCATTTATAACATCTATTATTGCCTCTGCTTGAGCTAAGTCTATTCTTCCATTTAAGAATGCTCTCTTGGTAAATTCTCCTTGATCAGCTAATCTAACATCTTTAGATAAAACTAATTCTAGTATTTTCTTTACAGAAATAAATCCTCCGTGGCAGTTTATTTCTATAACATCTTCAGTTGTATATGAGTTTGGACCTTTCATATAAGCTACTAATACTTCATCTATAGTCTTTTCTCCGTCTAGTATATGACCATATATTAATGTTCTTGTATTATACTCTTCAATCTTCTTTCCTGAAACTGACTTGAATATATCATTTGCTACTTGAAGTGATTTTTCTCCACTTATTCTTATTATTCCGATTCCACCTTCACCTGGCGCTGTTGCTATTGCAGCTATAGTATCGTCTATAAACAATCCTATCACCTCTTTATTTAATATTTTTATACACAATCTTTTAAAATAATATTTTATCACTTTATATACTATTTTGTAATAATATCGATCTAAAATTTGAATAAACTCTACCTACTATAATATCATGTATATCAACATAATCTTAATATTATTTTATAATAATATATATCTAAAATTTAAATAAGCTCTATATAATATCATATCATGGTATATCGCTTAATCTTCATATACTTAAATTATTTCCTCAATCTAACTATTATATAAAAATTTTTCAAAAATAAAACCCCCTATATATTTAGGAGGTTTGCTTTGCTTTTATTTTTTGTACTCTATTACAAGTCTTCTATATGGATCTACACCTTCACTATGAGTTTTTACAAACTTATCATTTTGAAGAGTTGAGTGAATTATTCTTCTCTCATATGGATTCATATAATCTAGCTTTTTAGTTTTTCTTGTTTTAGCAACTTCTCTAGCTACCTTATTTGCATATCTTATTAAAGATTCTTCTCTTTTTGATCTGTAATTTTCTATATCTATAAGGACCTTAAAGTGTGAGTCTTTTTTTACTTTGTTTAAAGCTAATCCTGCTAAAAATTGAATAGAATCTAAAGTTTCTCCTCTTCTACCAATTAATATTGCAGCATCTTTACCTGTTATATTAACTTTAACAACATTTTTTTCTTGATTTACATCAACTTGAGCTTCCATATTTAAATTATTAACTATATTTAATACGAAATCTCTAACCACATCTGACTCTTTTAATGTATCTTTGCTTTCTTCTTTTTTGTCTACAATAGCGATTTCTTTTTCTATTAATGGTTGTTCTTTTGAATCTGGAACTTCTACTTTTTCCTTAACAGTTATTTTAAAAATCCCATCTTTGTTTCCTATTAATCCCAAGAAACCTTTTACAGGTTCTTTTACAACCTCTACATCTATGTCTTCTCTATTTACTCTTAATTGTCCTAAAGCTTGTGATATAGCAATATCAATGTTTTTACTTTTTATTTCTAGGCTTTGTTTCATCTACTACACCCTCCCCAGAATTAGCAAGCTTAGTTCTTAATGGATTCATTATTAAGTAGTATTGAGCTAATTGGAATAAATTACTTACTGTCCAATATAACGCAAGACCAGCTGGGAAACTTATTCCCCACCAAAACATCATAAATGACATAAAGTATGTCATAATCTTCATAGACCCTTGTTGTTGGTCTTGTGGCATAGTTAACTTTTGAGTTATAAACGTTGTTACTCCAGCTAACACAGCTATTATTAAAGTTTTATCTGGTGATGATAAAGATGTCATCCATAAAAATCCTGTGTCAGCAGCTTTTTGAGCAGCTTCACTTTGGAAAACATGGTGCGTAACTGGATTTCTTAATACATTATAAAGACCTATTAATATAGGAAATTGTATTAATAATGGTAAACATCCTGACATCGGATTTATTTTAGCCTCTTGGTAAACCTTCATTATTTCTTGATTTTGTTTTTCTGGTTTACTCTTGTATTTTTCTTGTATCTCTTTTATTTTTGGCTGAATATCTTGCATAGCCTTCATAGACTTTGTCTGTTTTATAGTTAGCGGTAATAATATTACTTTTACAACTATAGTGAATATAATAATAGCCCATCCATATTCAATTCCAAAATCTAATATAAATTTAAGAACTTGGCCTAATAAGTTACTAATAAAATTCAATTCTAATACCTCCTAAAGTGTCTTTATCTTTACTTTACAACATAATTACTTTAGAGGATCATATCCTCCGGGATGGAAAGGGTGACACTTTAATATTCTTCTTATGGCTAAATAAGACCCTTTTAGTGCCCCATATTTTTTCAAAGCTTCTATTGCATACTGAGAACAAGTTGGATAAAACCTACACGTAGGTCCTTTTAAAGGAGATATGTGTTTTTGATAAAATCTTACTATATATATAAAAACTTTAGTTAAATAATGGTTTATATTATTTAATAAGTTATATAATTGCTTCAATTTAATCCCCCATATCCTTATTAACCTTTTAATAGTTTAGACTTTTTAACTAAGCTCATAACCGATTTCTCTATATCTCTATACTCAGCATCTTTGCTAGCTACTCTAGCTATGAACACTAAATCATATCCATCTTTTATATGCTCATCACAGTTTAACCTAAAACCTTCTCTTATTCTTCTTCTAACCTTATTTCTAATATTAGCTTTTCCAACTTTCTTAGAAACAGAAAATCCTACTCTATTAAAGTCTGATTTATTATCCAGTATATACATTACTAAGTATTTATTTGCAAAAGATTTGCCGTGTTTGTATACTTTTCTAAAATCAGAGTCTTTTTTTATACCTTTAGTATTCTTGAAATCCATACTAAATCCTCCTAAAAACACAGCTTAAATTTATAATTTTTTACACAAAAAGGCTACTTTTCAGCAGCCCTTTTATAAAAAAATTAATGAGTTAATCTCTTTCTTCCTTTAGCTCTTCTTCTCTTTAGAACATTTTTTCCGTTAGAATTTTTCATTCTCTTTCTGAATCCATGCTCTTTTTTTCTTTGTCTTTTCTTTGGCTGATAAGTTCTTTTCATTTTTTGCACCGCCTTTCAAGATTAATTTTCCGTTTATAAAAATAATAACTTTACCCTCAAAGTAAGCATAACACGTACAATTATAAATCCTTTTAGGCTTATTGTCAACGTATTTTTGCGGTTGTTTTGTCAAGATTTCATAGTAAAAAATGATAGTTAATTTTGTTGACATTTTTATCAACAAGTCGTTAAATATGTGGATAAATTGTACATAAATTATTGAAGTTTAGCGTATATTCTGATATTATAAATATACCTGTTGATAATGTTTATAAATATTATTAACATTTTAAATTTATTCACAAGTTGTGGATAAAATGTGCATAACTTATTGTGTAAAAGATAATAATCAAGTTATAAACTATATTTATTATTATTGATATTATTATAACTTTATATACATATGTTCATAATTTCTATAAATTATCAGCTATTTTTTATTTTTTACAGTTTATCCACATATTTATCCATATTTTTGCATAAAATTATATTTTTTAAATAAATACTAAATTTGTTAATAACTTTGTGGAAATTGTTAATTATTTTGTTCGGAGGTTTAAATTATGGATATAGTTTCTTTATGGGAAAAAACTCTACAGCTTATAAAAGGCGAGTTATCACCCCCCAGTTTTAATGCTTTCTTTAAGCAAATAAAACCATTACAAATACAATCAAATACTTTAATACTATTAGTTCCAAATGATTTTACAAAAGGAATACTTGAAGATAGATACTTAAATCTAATAGAAAGCTCTGTAAATCAACTTTCTTTAAAAAAACATAATATCAAATTTGTTTTAAGCGAAAATGAAGTAAAAGGTTTAGATAAAGACCCACAAATAGATGATGATAAGCAAATAAGAAAAAAATATCCGAATCTAAATCCTAAATATACTTTTGACACATTTGTTATTGGAAATAGTAACCGTTTTGCTCATGCAGCTTGTGTTGCTGTAGCTGAAGCTCCTGCAAGAGCTTACAATCCACTATTTTTATACGGTGGAGTTGGACTTGGAAAAACACATCTTATGCACGCAATCGGGCATCATATAATGGAACAAAAAAAAGATCCTAAGGTAGTTTATGTATCATCTGAGAAATTCACAAATGAGCTTATAAACTCAATTAAAGATGATAGAAATGAAGAATTTAGAAACAAATATAGAAATGTAGATGTCCTTTTAATAGATGATATTCAATTTATTGCAGGAAAAGAAAGAACTCAAGAAGAGTTTTTCCATACATTCAATTCATTACACGAAGCAAATAAACAAATAATAATATCTAGTGATAGACCTCCTAAAGAAATACCTACTTTAGAGGATAGACTTCGTTCAAGATTTGAAATGGGACTTATAACTGATATTCAAGCTCCTGATTTTGAAACTAGAATGGCTATATTAAGAAAAAAAGCTCAAATGGAAGATATAGATGTTCCTAATGAGGTTACAGTGTACATAGCAAAAAATATTAAATCGAATATAAGAGAATTAGAAGGTGCTCTTACAAGAGTTGTTGCTTATAGTTCACTTACTAATAGAACTATATCTTTTGAATTAGCATCTGAGGCCCTAAAAGATATAATTACTACTTCTAAACATGAAGAAATTACAGTAAATAGGATAAAAGAAAAAGTTTCTGCTGTATTTTCCTTAAAAATGGAAGACTTTAATTCTAAAAAGAGAACTCGATCTATCTCTTACCCTAGACAAGTTGCGATGTACTTATCAAGAGAACTTACTGATTTATCTTTACCTAAAATAGGTGAAGAGTTTGGAGGTAGAGATCATACTACTGTAATACATGCTCATGATAAAATTTCTAAAGATATTGAGAATAACGAAGATTTTAAAGAAAAAGTAAACAAAATAATACTAGATTTAAAAGGCTAACTTATAAACATTTGCATGTGGATATCGACTTAATTAAATGTGCATATTTTTTTTCTTATAAAATATATACAATTTATTCTACAAAAACACACAAAGATATTAACATTTTTTACACATGTTGATATCTTTGTATTTATTTTGGTTGAGATACTTATCCACATTATACACAGCACCTACTATTATTACTACTATTTTTTCTTATTTATTTATATATAAAACAAGTCAAGGAGGTTATCCACAATGAAGATAATTTGCAATCAAAAAATACTAGCTCATAAAATAAGTATTGTTCAAAAAGCTATAAATGGAAAAACAACTTTAGAACTTTTAAAAGGGATATTATTAACAGCTAAAGAAGGAACTTTAAATTTAACAGGATATGATTTAGAAATAGGAATAGATACACATATACAAGCTGAAATAGTAGAAGAAGGGGAAATAGTAATAAATGCACGTTTATTCGGAGATATAATAAGAAAATTACCAGATACTTTCGTTGAAATAGAAACAGATTCTGATAACAATGTATACATAAATTGTTTAAATTCAAGATTTAAAATAAAAGGAGATTCAGCAGTTGAATATCCAAGACTACCAGATGTAAATGAAAATGATTTATACAATATTCCTCAAGATTTACTAAAAAACATGATAAAACAAACAGTTTTCGCAATATCTCAAGATCAAACAAAACCAATCTTAATGGGAGAATTGTTAGAAATTATTGATGGAAATATAAGTTTAGTTGCTATAGATGGGTATAGATTAGCTGTAAGATCTAGTGAAATTGATAATATGAGTAATAATACAAAAGTTATTATCCCTGGAAAAACACTTCATGATGTAAATGGACTACTTTCATCTGAAGATGATGCTATTCAATTAGGATTTGATGAAAAAAATGCAATATTTATAATCAATGAAACTAAAATTATAACTAGACTGTTAGATGGAGAATTTATAGATTATAAAAAACTTCTACCTAGAGAATATGGAGTTAGAGCAAAAGTTAATACAAAAGAATTATTAAATAGTATAGAAAGAGCTTCACTATTATCTCAGTCAGAGAAAAATAATTTAATAAAATTATCAATAAGAGATAATTCCATAGCAATAACTTCTAATACTGAAAAAGGAAATGTTTATGAAGAGGTTTCTATAGAACTAGAAGGAGATTATTTAGACATAGCTTTTAATTCAAGATATTTCTTAGATGCTTTAAAAGTTATAGATAGTGAGGAAATATTTATAGAATTCACTACAAATGTAAATCCATGTATAATAAAACCAGTAGATGGAACAAAATATACATACTTATTACTTCCTGTAAGAATATCATCTAATATATAGATTAAAATTAAACCCAACTGAAAAAGTTGGGTTTTTATGATATAATATATTTTTGAATATATGTTAAAAATTAAGATAATAAATTAAATTAATATATATTTGTTATAATAAAAGGAGGAAGAAAAATGATAGAAATCACTATAGATTCTGAATTCATAAAATTAGATCAATTCTTAAAACTAGCTGATATTGCATCTACAGGCGGACATGCTAAATTTTTAATTCAAGAAGGTCTAGTAAAGGTTAACGGAGAAATAGAAACTAGAAGAGGAAAAAAATTAAGATCTAATGATATAGTAGAAGTTGAAGGCAATACAATAAAAATACTATAAAAGGGGTGCCCTTTGTGTATTTAAAAGGCTTAAATTTAATCAATTTTAGAAATTATGAAGCTCTTTATTTAGAGTTTAATCCCAAAATAAATTTACTTATAGGTAAAAATGGACAAGGAAAAACAAATATTGTAGAAGCAATTTACTTATTATCATTTGGAAAGTCTTTTAGAACCAATAAAGATAAGGAAATGATTAGATTTGAAAGTGAAAATTTATATATAGGTGGAAATTTCACAAAACATAACAGAAATAGTCTAATAGAAATTGGAATTGGTAAAAATAACAAAAAGGGAATTAAAATTAATAAAATAAGCATAGAAAAAATATATGAATTATTAGGAAATCTAAATGTAGTTATTTTTTCTCCTGAAGATTTAAGATTAGTCAAAGAAGGTCCTAAAGAAAGAAGGTCTTTTATAGATAAAGAAATAAGTCAAATTATGCCGAAATATTATAATTACCTTACAAATTACAATAAAATACTATTTCAGAGAAATAAATTACTAAAAAGTAACTATGTCGACATAAATTTAATAGAGGTTTATGATGAGAGTTTGGCGAAGTATGGTAGTTATATATATATTTTAAGACGAGACTTTATAAAAAAAATTGCATCTATATCAAGTGAAATGCATAAAAATCTTACTAATAATTTAGAAGATTTATCAATAAGGTATAAAAATCAATTAAATATTAATGATGAAGACACTATAAACACTGTGTATGAAAGATTTATTGAAAAACTTAAATCTGGGCATCAGCATGATATAGAAACTAGAACTACTCGATATGGAGTCCATAAAGATGATTTATCAATTTATATAAATGAGCTAGATGTTAGACTATATGGATCCCAAGGTCAACAGAGAACAGCATCTATTTCATTAAAACTTTCAGAAATAGAGTTGATAAAAAATGAAGTAGGAGAGTATCCCATTTTGTTATTGGATGACATTTTCAGTGAATTAGATGAGACTAGACAAAAACTCTTAGTTGATAATTTAGATAAAGTTCAAATGTTTATAACGACAGCTGAAGCTTCTCATAAAAAAATATTTAGCACTGAAAATACTACTATTTTCAACATTGAAAAAGGAAATGTAATTAGTATAGAGAATGGAGGAAACTAGATGAAACAAGAATACGGCGCAAGTCAGATACAGGTCTTAGAAGGATTAGAACCTGTTAGAAAAAGACCTGGTATGTACATAGGGTCAACAGGACCTAGAGGTTTACATCATTTAGTTTATGAAGTCGTGGACAACAGTATAGATGAAGCTCTAGCTGGATATTGTTCAGACATATATGTTTCTATAAATGAAGATGGGAGCATATTAGTAAAAGATAATGGTAGAGGTATTCCAGTAGAAGTTCATCCTAAGACTGGAAAGTCTACATTAGAAACAGTTTTAACTGTACTTCATGCTGGAGGAAAATTTGGTGGTGGAGGCTATAAAGTTTCTGGAGGTCTTCATGGAGTAGGTATTTCTGTAGTTAACGCATTATCAGAGTGGTTAGTTGCAGAAGTTCACCATGATGGAAAAATCTATCGCCAAAGATATGAAAAAGGAGTTGCGACTTCAGAAATAAAAGTTGTTGGAGAAACTAAAACAACAGGAACTATAATAACATTCAAACCTGATGCTACTATATTCGACGAAGTTGAATATAAGTATGATACATTAGAACATAGATTAAGAGAATTAGCATTCTTAAATAAAGGTGTTAATATAGTTCTAGAAGATAAGAGAGAAGATCAAGAAAAAACAAAAAAATTCCACTATGAGGGTGGTTTAAGAGAATTTGTTAAACATCTAAATAAAACAAAAACAGGAATTCATGATGATATAGTTTATATAGAGAAAAAAGTAAAGGACTACATGGTTGAAGTAGCTTTACAATATACTGACGGTTATACAGAGAACATATATTCTTTTGCAAATAATATAAATACTCACGAGGGTGGTACTCACTTAAGTGGATTTAAAACTGCTATGACTAAGGTTGTAAATGATTATTCAAGAAAAAATGGAATATTAAAAGAAAAAGATTCAAATCTTTTAGGAGAAGATATAAGAGAAGGTCTTACAGCTGTTATATCTATAAAACTTCCAGAGCCTCAGTTTGAAGGTCAAACTAAAACTAAATTAGGAAATACAGCTGTTAGAGGTGTAGTAGATAGTGTAACAGTTGAAGAGATAGGTTCATTCTTAGAAGAAAATCCAACAACTGCTAGAATAATAGTAGATAAAGCTTTAAGAGCTCAAAGAGCTAGAGAAGCTGCTAAAAAAGCAAGAGAGTTAACTAGAAGAAAGAGTGTACTAGAAAGTACATCTTTACCTGGAAAATTAGCTGATTGTGCTGAAAAAGATCCTTCAAAAAGTGAAATATTCTTAGTCGAAGGGGATTCTGCCGGAGGTTCAGCAAAGCAAGGTAGAGATAGACACTCTCAAGCAATATTACCACTAAGAGGTAAGATACTTAATGTTGAGAAATCTAGATTAGATAAAATATTATCATCAGATGAAATAAGAAATATGATAACTGCATATGGATGTAGTATAGGTGATGATTTTGACTTAGAAAAAGCTAGATATCATAAAATTGTAATAATGACCGATGCCGATGTCGATGGAGCTCATATAAGAACACTTTTACTTACATTCTTCTTTAGATATATGAGACCTCTTATAGAGAATGGTTATGTTTATATAGCCCAACCACCTTTATATAAAGTCAAAAAACAAAAGAAAGAACACTATGTATACTCTGATCAAGAGTTAAATACTTTATTAGATCAACTTGGAAGAAGTGGAATAGAACTACAAAGATACAAAGGTCTTGGAGAGATGAATGCAGAACAACTTTGGGAAACAACTATGAACCCTGAAACAAGAACTTTATTACAAGTATCTATAGAAGATGCATCTATGGCAGATGAAATATTCTCAATGCTTATGGGTGATAAGGTTGCTCCAAGAAAAGAATTTATAGAAGAAAATGCAAGATATGTTAGAAATTTAGATATATAAGAGAGGGGATGAGTGTTAATGGATGAAAATAATAGAATACTCCCTATTGAAATAGGTCACGAAATGAAAAAATCGTATATTGATTATGCGATGAGTGTTATAGCTGGACGTGCCCTACCAGATGTAAGAGATGGACTTAAACCAGTTCATAGAAGAATATTATACTCAATGAGTGAATTAAATTTAACACCAGATAAACCATATAGAAAGTCTGCCCGTATTGTCGGGGACGTTCTAGGTAAGTATCACCCACATGGAGATACTGCTGTTTACTTTGCAATGGTAAGAATGGCACAAGATTTCTCTACAAGAGGTCTTTTAGTTGATGGACATGGTAACTTTGGTTCTGTCGATGGAGATTCACCAGCTGCAATGCGTTATACTGAAGCTAGAATGAGTAAATTAGCTCTTGAATTATTAAGAGATATAGATAAAGAGACAGTAGACTTTACACCAAACTTTGATGAATCTTTAAAAGAGCCATCAGTTTTACCATCTAGATTCCCTAACCTTTTAGTTAATGGATCTAATGGTATAGCAGTTGGTATGGCAACATCTATACCACCTCATAACTTAGGTGAAGTAATTGATGCGACAATACACCTTATAGATAATGAGGATTGCAGCATTGAAGATTTAATTCAATTTGTACAAGGTCCAGATTTCCCAACAGCTGCAATAATAATGGGTAAAGAAAATATAGCTGAAGCCTACAGAACAGGAAGAGGTAAAGTTAAAGTAAGAGCTAGAGCTTACATAGAAGAGCTAGCTAAAGGAAAGCAACAAATAGTTGTAACTGAAATACCATATCAAGTAAATAAAGCTAAGTTAGTTGAGAAAATAGCTGAATTAGTTAAAGATAAGAAAGTTGAAGGAATCTCTGACTTAAGAGATGAGAGTAATAGAGATGGTATGAGAATAGTTATAGAGCTTAAGAGAGATGCAAATGCAAACATAGTTTTAAATAAGCTTTATAAACATTCTCAGATGGAAGATACTTTCAGTATAATAATGCTAGCATTAGTAAATGGAGAGCCTAAAGTTTTAAATTTAAAACAAGTTTTATATCACTATGTTCAACATCAAAAGGATGTAGTAACTAGAAGAATTAAGTTTGATTTAAATAAAGCTGAAGCAAGAGCTCATATACTAGAAGGTTTAAGAATTGCATTAGATAACTTGGACGAAGTTATAAAGCTGATAAGAGGATCTAAAACTACTCAAGAAGCTAAGGAAGGTTTAATCAACAGATTTAATCTTTCTGATGTACAAGCTCAAGCAATACTTGATATGAGACTTCAAAGACTTACAGGGTTAGAAAGAGACAAGATAGAAGCTGAATATGCAGAATTACTTAAAAAGATAAATAGATTAAGAGAAATTTTAAGTGATGAAAGACTTCTTATGAATGTTATAAAACAAGAATTAACTATAATAAAAGAAAACTACTCAGATGATAGAAGAACTGAAATAAAACATGCTGAAGGCGAAATAGACATGAGGGATCTTATCGAGAATGAGGAAGTAGCAGTAACTCTAACTCATTTCGGATACATAAAGAGAATGCCTATAGATACATATAAGAGCCAAAATAGAGGTGGAAGAGGGATTTCAGCGCTTACTACAAGAGAAGAAGACTTTATAAAAGAGTTAATAACTACTCATACACATAGTAGATTATTATTCTTTACAAACAAAGGTAGAGTTTATAGATTAAATGCATATGAAATTCCAGAAGCTAAAAGACAAGCTAAAGGAACAGCTATAGTTAACTTATTACAGTTAAATAGTGATGAAAAAATTGCTACTATGATATCTATAGATGATAATAGTGAATCAGAATTCTTATTATTATCTACTAAAAAAGGAATAGTTAAAAAGACTAAGCGTGAAGAATTTAAAAATATAAACAAATCAGGATTAATAGCAATAGGTTTAAGAGAAGATGACGAACTTATTGGAGTTAAAGTAACTGATGGTAGTGAAGATGTTATATTAGTTACTCAAGGTGGTATGTCTATAAGATTTAATGAAAATGATATAAGACATATGGGAAGAACTGCAATGGGAGTTAAGGGTATTACTTTAAGTAATAATGATAAAGTTGTGTCGATGAACCTTTGCAGTGAAGGAACTGAGTTATTAGTTGTTAGTGGCAATGGTTTTGGAAAAAGAACATCAATAGAAGAGTATAGATCTCAGATAAGAGCAGGTAAAGGTATAAAGACTTATAATATAAACGATAAAACAGGCGAGATTGTTGGAGCTCAAATGGTGAATGAAGATGATGAGATGATGATCATAAATTCAAATGGAGTATTAATAAGACTTAGAGTAAATGAAATATCTTTATTTGGAAGAGTTACTAGTGGTGTTAAGCTAATGAAAACTGATGATGAAGTTAATGTAGTTTCAATTGCAAAGATAGAGATGGAAGAATAGGGTATACAAACCCTATTCTTTTTGCATAATTATATATATAATATTTATATAAAGTAAGAAAGGAGTATTAATATTATGAGTAAAAATAAGGGAAAAGTTTTTTTAATAGGATCGATAATAGGATTTTTACTTGGTATATTCTTAGCGCCTAAAAAAGGTTCTGAATTAAGAAAAGAAGCTAAGGACAAGATGGAAGAAATAAAAGAAAATCCTAGAGAAGTTCTAGATGGAACGATTCAAACTGTAAAAGATAAGATTACAACTATAGTTGACGATTGTGATGTTAACGATATAAACATAGTTGAGGATGAAATAATAATAAGCAAGACTTTTGAAGATGAGGGAGATAATGTATAATGGATGCAGTAGGATGGCAGATAGGAGCTATTTTATTCGGGGTGTCAGTATTAATAATAGCTATATACTTAGCAAAGCTAATAAATAGTACAACTAAAGTTGTTGAAAAAGCATACAAAATAGTAGACTATAACGAAAGACATATACATGACACTATAGAAAATGTTGCAGCAATTACAAAAAGTACAGAAGATATTGTTAGTTTAGCTAGTGGTGTAACTAATATAACTAAAGCATTTAGATTTTTTAAAAAGTAATAAGGAGGTAGTACGATGTCTGTAAATATAGAATCGAAACTAGATAATAATTTTTGGAATGTAGATATAAATGGAGAGTTAGATGTAGCTGGAGCTGACAAAGTAAAAACACATTTAAACAGCTTAATAGAAGAAAAACCAGTAGACATAAAAATGGATTTTACTAACTTAGAATACATAGATTCAACAGGATTAGGAGCATTAATAGGTGTATTAAAAAGATTAAAAGTTAATGATAAGGATATATATGTATTAAATGCTAGAAAAAATGTTAAGAAAATTTTCAGTATAACAGGTCTAGACAAAATATTTAAAGTGGAGGGATAAGTTTTGGATTTAGAAACTATAAAAATGGAAGTTACATCTAATCCAGAATATGTAAGCATTATAAGATTAACAGTTTCTGGAATAGCAAATAAAATTGGATTTTCTTTAGATGATATAGAAGATATAAAGGTAGCAGTGTCAGAAGCTTGTACAAATGCTATAAAGCATAGTTTAGATGATAAATTTTTAGTTCAATTTTCTGTATTAGAAAACGGATTAACAATAGAAGTAGAGGATAAAGGAACAGGATATGATGTAGAATCTCTACAAGAGCCAGATTTAACAAACCCAAAAGAAAGCGGATTAGGCTTATTTATAATAAAGACATTAATGGATGAGGTAAGCACTATATCTAATAGCGATGTTGGGACTAGAGTTAAAATGACTAAATATTTAGGAGTTGGTATTTAATGAAGAATGTAGCTAATGCTACAAGCTATATGGATATGGAAACCAAAGAGCTGTTTAAAATATATAGCAATGACAAAAATGTAGAAATAAGAAATATTCTGATAGAGAGACATATGTATTTAGCTAATATACTAGCTAAAAAATATATTAATAAAGGTGTTGAATTTGATGATATTTTTCAAGTTGCATCTTTAGCTTTGATATATGCAATAGATAGATATGATATTGAAAAAGGATATGAATTTTCAAGTTTTGCGACACCTACTATAATAGGTGAAATTAAGAAATATTTCAGAGATAAAGTTTGGACAGTAAAAGTACCAAGAAGAATTCAGGAATTAAGCAAAAAGATAAGCGAAGCTAAGTTATTTTTAGAGCAAAAAAATAAACAAAGTCCAAAAGCTATTGATATAGCAAATTATTTAGACTGTACAGAAGAAGAAGTACTAGAGGCTATAGAGGCATCATATGGATATCAACCTATGTCTTTAGATGCATCTAGCAATGATGATTCAGATGATAAGGAAATAACATTGAAAGATAAAGTTGGACAAGAAGAAAATAGTTTTGGAAATATAGAAAATATGGACTTTATTAATAAGTTTGTAGAATCTCTAAATGAATTAGAGGTTAAGATATTTAAAGATAGATTCTTCCTAGATAAAACACAATCAATTATAGCCAAAGAGCTGGAAATATCACAGATGACAGTATCAAGACTAGAAAGAAAAATAATAGAAAAATTAAAGAAAGAATATGAGAAAAACTCATAAAAATAAAAAATAAAATAAAATTAAAAAAAACTGTTGACTTACTGTTTAATTCATAGTATAGTATTACTTGTCCTTAAGAAAAGGGCAAAACAAAAATGAACTTTGAAAATTAAACAGTAGGTTAATTATATAAATTCTTTTTTAAAGAATTAAACACAAACAACCAAGCCAGATATTCAGATAAT
>NZ_JAIXHU010000015.1:0-72402 GCF_025671395.1 Paraclostridium sp. AKS73
TTTTTTCATGTTTTTTGTCTTTTTTATTTTTTAAGTATTGGTATTTTGTTTTTTTAAGTTAAAATTTAAAATATAAAAAAACATTTTCACATTTTAATTTGAAAGGTAGAAATCATGAATAATTGGATTGATGAAATCGTAAAAAATACAAATTTTTCTCAGAATAAACCTTTACGAGACGTTGTCTACGAAAGTTTAAGGACAACAATAATAACTGGTAAAATACCAGTTGGTGAACGTATAATTGAAAAAGAATATGCTGATAAACTAAAAATTAGTAGAACTCCAATACGTGAAGCTTTAAAGAAACTACAGTCAGAAGAACTTGTTGAATATATTCCAAAGTATGGAGTAGTTGTAAAAACCGTTACTAAAGATGATGCTTTAGAGGTCTATAAAATAAGAGAGGCATTAGAAATTTTAATTATTGATAACACTATAGATAATATTACTGAAAATGAAATATGTCAAATAAAAAATTTACTAGATTTAACAGAATTAAAAAATTCTGAAGGAAAATTAGATGAAGTTCAAAATTTATTTAAAGAGTTTAATGATTCCATATATAAATCTAGTAAAATGAATAGACTCCCTTTAATGATATCTCAGCTAAATGATTACTTACATCATTTTAGAAATATTTCAATACTCGATGAAAATAGAAGAAAAAATGCAATTTTTGAACACAGAAAAATTTTAGAAGCTATTGTAAATAAAGATAGAGATTTAGCTGAAAAATTCATAAAAAAACACTTGAAAGATTCATTATCTATAGTTTTAAAAGAAATATAGGGGCTTATATAAGCCCCTATATTTTATAGAATGTATCGTAAACCTCATCTAAAAAAATTACTATTGATAACAAATCTGCACTACCTCCAGGACTTATATGCCTATCTATGTATTCTAGTTCCAATTCAAGTGCTAATTTTTTTCCCTCGTCAGTAATCATTCCTCCTAAGTTCAATAAATTTTTACAATCTTTGTGTACTTTTTTCAATGTTTCTATATCGTGCCTATATACAATAGTGCTATCTTCAACTTCACTCATTAATATTAATAATGTATGTGAGTAAAGATCATTTCCTTTTAATTCTAATTTTAACTCTTTATATTCAGTTAATATTTTATTAAATATAAAATCCAATCCATCACTGACTTGACCCCTTATCCCTGTAAATTTATATTTTTTGTATAACTTTTCTCCATGACTTAATGTTTCTTTTTTATCCAATTTTTTAAAGTCATCTAATATATCTTTAACCATGCTTTTTATAATTTTTGTATATTTCCAAAAGACTTTTTATCATATATATTTTTGATACCCCAGCTATTACTATTCCCATTAGAAATATCATACCCTTATGAGTATTTATTCCTTTTGTGGCCTTAAACATCTCTTCTTCTGATTTTCGCCCTACTTCTCTTATTTTTCTGAATATATTTTCTTCACTGTCATAGGAATATCCATTCTCAGCCATTTTTTTCAAATATGGTACAATTGCGAATGCACTATCTAAAAAAGTATAATAATCCATATCATTATGTGCACCACTACTTATAGGAGATACTAATCCAAACGATGGATATGTTGATACCTCTGAAATTATAGACTTTAAAGCTAGATTAGATAACTTCGATGAAATAATCTCTCTTTTCTTTAAATAATTTATGTACTCATTGTATTTATTTTCAAAATACAATTTTATTTCATTTATACTATGACTTTGTTTTCTAGCGCAAATATTCGCATCTAATTTACATAAAAAACAGGACCTATTTCCTTTTCCTAAATCCCTGCGGGAGATAGTAAATATTTTACCTTCATTTAACTTATAAACATCTATATCAACACATCTACCTAAAATATGATTTTCTTCAATGTTAATCATTAATTTTTTAGTACTTAAACAATCTAAATCAATTAAAAAATGAGTTATATATCCCTCTAAACTTTTATATTTTTCCTTTGAAACTATAACTTCATTACATATTTCATTTATTTCATCGCTTATTACAGTTTGTATTTTATCTGTTATAAAATTTGATTTTGCTAATCCAGGATAATTAACCCTAACAGTTACTAATGTACATTTATTATATTCTTTAAGTAATTGCTCTTGAAGTTGAACTCTCCCTTCTCTATCTAGCAAAAATCTATCTATTTCGTTTAATTTCATTTCTTATTTTTCCCCTTCTCTACTAAGTAAAAGATCATATGTAACACTAGGTACAATCTCTTTAATTGATTCTATTTTATCTTGTGATAATAATTTCCTTACATTTGATGCACTTATATCTTGTCCAGCATGTTGTTTCCTATCTACGATTTTAATATCAATGTCATATTTGGGTAAAATTTCATTTAATCTTGAATTATATTCTTTCGTTACTATACATGAATTTTCACTACCTACATATCTAGATTTAATATTTAGTTTAGTAGCAAAATATTTTCCAAATATATTGCAATCAATTTTAGTGTACTCTTTTAAACTTTCATCGTTTTCTTTTAAAAAATATGTTGGAAAAGTTGTACTTGAAATTATATACTCAGTACTTTCTACAACTAATACATTCCTTAAATCTTTAACTCCATTTTTGACTAATTCAAACCTTAAGTTAAAGGGAAATAGAGATTTGTCTTCCTCTACTAAAAAAACTATAACATTTTCATTTTCATTAGATGCTTTTTCTATTAAGTACCTATGACCTAGTGTAAATGGATTGCAATTCATTACCAAAGTAGCATATTCTTTAGTTGTATCTATATCATACTTTTTTATTAACTCGGATAAAACATCTTCTATTTTCCTATTTCCAATCTCTAGCAAACTTACTTTATCTGTCTCTATTATCAAACTGTAACCTAGCCTTTTAAATAAATACGTATTTTCTGGCTTTGTAAATACAAAGTTATGATATACACCCTCTTCAAATAGCTTTTCTGTTATTTTTGATACCAAAATATTTGAAATACCCTCTCCTTGGTAATCCTGATCTATTGCAAAACATTTTAAAATTTTCCCCAACTTAGAACATGTTGCAATTACATTTTTTCTATCTTTTAATACTATTGTATAATCAGCATTTTCATATTTTAAATTGAATTTACTTAAGAAATTTTCAACCATTTTAAATTCAGCATTAGAATTTAAATCTATAACCTCTATATCGTAATACATTTAACACCTCTCAACCTAATTAGTAAAAACTTTATTTATTAGAGTGAAACCTATCATAAATAAAAATAATGTAATAGCTATTATAGCCCCGTCTTTCCCACTAGCTATAGTATATTTTACTTTTTTATTAGCTATATCTTCAGCCTCTTTAAACATCCCTTCGCTTCTAATCTCTTTTAAAAGTTCTTTGTTGTTTTTCTTTTTTCTTAGCCATGTTCATCCTCCTTATTTTCTAATTTGTTTTCTTTGTTAATTAAAAACTTTTTTATAGCAAATAATATGGAAATAGATATAACTCCTATAAATAAATCATCAATAGAATTTTTTTAGGAAGAAGTATCATTTTTCTAGCTATGGCGTATAATAGAACTTCTAATATAGCTTCTGCTTTATGTAAAGTAAGCATTATAACTAATTCTATAGCTATGACTAAAAGTAATATATGAGCTAAAATATTATTTAATTGATCATATTGTACAGGATTCTTAAAATCAACAATATAATATCCCCATATAATTCTCAAACTATCTATTGTTCCTAATATTACAACTCCAATTACAACTAAAGCTAGTACAAATTCAAATATATGAGATATTTTCAACACAGTACTCTTGTTATAAAATTTTTTCATTCTATATCCTCTAAAATTATATATTTTTATATGTGGAAAAAGAGCATTGTTTAAAACAACACTCTTTTATTATTGAAATTTAGAAAAATATTCCAAACATTATACTAGCTATTATAAGCATCATTCCTCCACCTAATCTAGATGAAATTTGTGCAAATGAAATTAAATCCATACGCTTTGCTGCCCCTAATACTGCTAAATCTCCTGAACCTCCTCTGTTTGCCATACACAGTCCTGCTGTTATAGCTGTCTCTATTGGATAAAATCCAACTATCCATCCAATAACTCCAGATCCTATTATAGCTCCTATCACTATAAAAGTTGCTATTACAAGGTTAGATATTGTAAATGCAGCTATTATTTCACCTAAATCTGTTAAAGCTATCCCAACTCCAACCATTATTACCAATAAAAATTGTTTTGAGAAAAATCCTTGTAATTTTTTTTGCTCCTTCTTTTAATTCTAAAGGTATAAAGTTTAATACATTGCATCCCGCAACTAAAAGAACCATCCATGCAAATCTATGAATTTCTATCTTAACATCTATTCCAAATAGAGTAAATTGTGGTATTTTAACCAGTTCTCCTAGTATATTTCCCGCAACATAAAATGTAGCCGATAATACTAGTCCTGCTGCAACCTCTCTTGCTGTTACTTTTACTTCTACTTTTTCATCTAGTTTTGATAAGTCTTCTGCATTTCTTATAAGTTCACCTTTCCCATTAAACTTACTTCCAAACTTTGTTTGTCCAAATTTATTTAGCATTGCGGCAGTTATTATGGCTACTATATTAGCTATAGTTAGTATTGATAATGCAAATGATAAAAACTTTCCTGGATCTCCTCCTGTTACACTTGAATATATTTCGCTCATTGGAATTGCACCAGCTCCTGTTCCTCCTCCCATTATAGGAAGAACATAAGAAGTTGCTATTTTACTAGCCGGTATACCAAATATCATTCCCCCAAATACTCCAAATACAAATGCACAAAAAACTCCACCTAATATTGCAGGTATATAACCTGCAAAAGCCTTTAATAAAAGTTTTCTATTAACAGCTAATATAGACCCTGTTATTAATACAGCTATAAACAAATCTAGAAAATCTGCTGTATCCATAAACATTTTTACAGTTTCAACAGTGCTCTTTGGTATAAACCCTATATAAACTAACCATGCTGATCCTAGAAAAGCTAGTATAGACCCTCCTCCAACATATTCTTTCCATATAGGGATTCTATCTCCTATAGTTCCAAATAATATTCCTATAGTGTAAAGTAATGCAAATGCTCCTAAAGAATTATCAGGTAACTTCCCTTTTAACATTGCAAATATTACTATTCCTGTAATAACAGCAAACATTTGCCATGGTATCCCAAACATTTTAAATGACGATTTTCCAGATAATTCTTTTTTATTTTTTACATCTACTGTTGTCATTAGTTAAACCCCTCCAAATTTTATATATTAATATATTCTAAGGCTATTTATATCCATAAGTATTATTAGTTTATTTTTTATCTTCTTAACAACATCAATTATGCTTCCATCTCTATATTCAATTACTGCAATTACTTCATCTGTAAACTCTATTTCCTTAGGTGTACCTAATAATCTAATCGCTATATTTCTCAACTCATTTAATGTTACTACATTTATACCAGCTTCTATAAATTTCTCTTTTAAATCATCACGATTAGGATTAACGGCTACTCCATAGTCTGTAACAACAACATCTACAGTTGATCCTGGTGTAACTACAGTAGTAACTTGGTCTATTACTGTTGATATTCTGCCTCTTGTTAACGGAGCTACTAATATTGATATTTTAGCAGCTGCAGCCGTATCACTGTGCCCTCCTGATGCAGCTCTTATAACTCCATCAGATCCCGAAATAACGTTTACATTAAAATCCGTATCAATTTCTAATGCACTTAATATAACAAAGTCTAAGTTGTTTACACCTGCTGATTTATTAAATGGATTTGCATAAAAATCAGCACTAACTTCTACATGTCTCTTATTTTTTCCTACAGATTCAGCTGCAAACAAATCAAAACTTTGAACATCGTATAATTGTTTTACTAATCCTTCCTCAAGTAACTCTACCATTGGTTTAGTTATCCCTCCTAAGGCATAACTACATTTAATTCCTTGTTTGATTAGTTCCTCTTTTACAAATCTAGTAACAGCAAGTGAAGCTCCTCCTGACCCTGTCTGCATAGAAAAGCCATCTTTAAATAATCCTGATGCCAACATTACATCTAATACTCGTTTTGCCATTAATAATTCTTTAGGATTAGATGTAAATCTAGTTGCTCCAGACATTATCCCTTTTGAATCTCCTATTTCATCTACCACTACAACATAATCAACTACTGTTTGTGGTATACTTTGAGGAAAGTTAGGGTAGTCAACTAGTGTGTCCGTAACTACTATTACTTTATCTGCATACTGTGCATCTACCATAGCATACCCTAAAGATCCACAAATTGATTTTCCCTTAACTCCATTTGCATTTCCCATACAATCAGATGATGAAGCTGCTAAAAATGCAACATCTATTTTTAAATCACCTTCAACTATAGCTCTAGCCCTTCCTCCATGTGATCTTATGACTGCTGGGTTTTCACCTAGTATTCCTTCTGATATTTCATTTGCTAACCTTCCTCTAAGGCCACTACTTTCAATCCTATTAACAACTCCACTTTTTATATGTTCAACTAAACCTCCATGGCAATTTGCAAGCGAGCTAGATGCTATCCTAATATCTTTTATCCCCATTTCAGATAATAAATCTGTTACCATCATAACTAACTTATCACCCGCTCTAAAATGATGATGAAAAGATATTGTCATTCCATTTTTTACTCCAGCTTTTATTATTGCATCCTTTAACGAATCTATAACTTTAGTTCTTTTAACCTTGTCTTTTATATTTTTACTGCTAGAATCTAAAATTGTCCCTTTCGGTTGGTTTTTAAATGCAGAATCATATGATTTTCTGTGCTCATACCCTTTTATACTTTTTAATAAGCTTTCTTCTATTCTTTTATTATTCATTATTTTTCACCTCCTATGTTTATTCCAGATGCCTTAGCTAATGTTAAAACATGTTGAGCTCTTTCTATTATTGGCTTATCAACCATCTTACCATCTACAGTAAAAACTCCTTTACCTTCAGCTACAGCTTGTTCTGTAGCTTTTATAATTTTATATGACTTATCTATAACTTTTTTACTTGGAGTATATACCTTATGTACTAATTCTACTTGTCTTGGGTGAATTAAAGACTTGCCGTCAAATCCTAATTGTTTAATAAATTTAGCTTCATTTATAAATCCTTCGTCATTATTCACATCTGAATAAACCGTATCATGTACACTTACCCCAGCCGCTCTTGCCGCTAATACTACCATTCCTCGTGCTGCGTGTAGCTCATGTCCTTCTATAGATCTATTAGTTTTCATACATGTAACAAAGTCCTCTCCACTTAAAGCTATTCCTATAAGCCTTTTAGATGATGTCGCTATACTATATGCATTTAATACTGCCATAGGAGATTCTAAAGCAGCCATAAGTTTAGTACTTCCTATTTCTTTTCCTATTTCCTTTTCAATTCTTTCAACTTCATTTTCTACAGTTGAAACATCTTCAGCTTTATCTGTCTTTGGAATTCTTATCACATCAACTCCAGCTCTTACAACAGCCTCCAAGTCTTCTCTCCAAAATTCTGTATCTAATGCATTTATCCTTACTACTGTTTCTATATCTAATTCTTCATAGTAATCACCTAATTCTTTTAACATATTATATACTAGTAACCTAGCTGAATCTTTTTCTGTTATTGCTATTGCATCTTCTAAATCTAGCATAATCGAATCTGGTTTATATATATGAACATCTCTTATTAATCCAGGATTATTTCCAGGAACAAATAACATCGAACGTCTTAATTTCATAAAATACCTCCTTATATGTACTTATAATCTTTATTTTTGGCTGATCTATATACAGCTGTTTGTACCCTACTTTTTATAACTGGATCTATTGCTCCTTTGTCATTTGCAAATATTTTAGCATTTTCTATATTTAAACTTTCTAAGGTTTCTTTTATAACACTTTCTATTTGTTCCCCAAATTGTGCCATTACTGTACTTTTAAGATTCAATTCTATCCCATTGCAGCTTGGCTCTATGATTATTTGAATATCACTCGACTCTAATGTCCCAGCACTAGCAGTTACCTTTAATTCCATATGTTTTACTCCCTTTCTCTTTAATTATTTGTTCTTATACTAAATCAGTAAATTGTATACAATTTACTGATTTAGTATACTTTATTTCAGTGTAGCATACAAATCTCACTCATTCAATAAATCGTTTTCATCAACTGTGTTTTTTTAGTGTATTTATATAACTTAATAGGATATCCAAAATTTTTATTAAGTGTAATTTCATTTAACGTAAAAAATAAGCATTGGATAATATTATCCAATGCTTATTTTTTTATTTCACATGCTTTTATAAATGCTTTTTTTGCATTATATACATGAATCCTAGCAACTTTTTCTGCCAATTCCTCATCTCCAATTTCAATAGCTTTTACTATATCTTTATGCTCTTTTATAGCTTCTTCTCTTCTTTCATTTGTCATTAAACTTATTCTTCTCAAACTTTTCAAATAATCGTATATAGTTTCTAATCTTTCTATTAACCTTTTGTTTTTGCTTGCATTTAACAGTATTTGATTATACTCGTTATGAGCCTTTATATACTCACTATTGTTACTATTTTTTATAGATTCTTCCATTATGCTTATTATTTCATTTAACCTTCTAATTTCTAGTCTTGTTATATGTAAACAGGCCAACCTTGAAACTAATCCCTCTAAAACTTCCCTTATATCATATATTTCAATTGCATCTTCTTTAGATATCCCTTTTACTAAAGTTCCCTTTCTAGGTACATTAACTGCTAACCCTTCTATTTCTAATTGTCTTAAAGCCTCTCTTACAGGAGTTCTACTGACCCCCATTCTTTCAGCAATATGATTTTCAATCAGTCTATCTCCTTGATTTAGTTTACCTTCAAATATTGCATTTCTAATTTCATATAAAACAATCTCTCTAATTGGCCTTATATCATCATTCTCAACTTTATCAAATATTATATTCATATATATCTACATCCTTAAATTCAGCTATTTTTTCCCCTAATAGTATTATAGTTGCTAATACAATAATATACAAATATTTTATAGCTTTCACTTTATCTGTCCTAAATTTTGAAATGGAAACAATCTCATACTTACTTCGCCAACTATTTCATTTTTATTCACAACTCCAACATCAGAATCTCTACTATCTTTACTTACTAATCTATTATCACCCATAGCAAAATAACTATCACTTGGTATTTTTATATCTATATCTCCCACTGTGTAAGTATCTTCTAAATACGGCTCGTCTATTAGCTTATCATTTATATATACTTGGCCACTTTTTATTACTAAATGATCATTTGGAAGTGCTATAATTCTTTTTACTAAACTCTTTTTCTCTCCATCATTATTTTTCAAGTCAGTTTTAAATACTACTATGTCTCCTCTATTCGGATTCCCAGTTTTATATGCTAACTTGTTTATTATCAAGTAATCTTTAGTATTCAAAGTTGGATACATTGATTCTCCACTCACAACTGTAGGTACAATAAAATATGTAACTATAAGCCCCATACATATAGCTAAGGTTATAACCTTTGCCCATTCGATAGTTTTTTCTATAACTTTTTCTTTCATGTTATCCCCCCATACATTTATTCATGTAATTAGTTTTCTATTTTTATAAATGTATGTCCTTTGCTAATTCTAGGCTTTCGTACTCTATTTTATTGCATAAAAAAAACCTAGGTAACAATTTGTTACCTAGGTTTACATATATATTCATTATATTAAATAATAGGGTTTATCATTCTCTCTTTTAATACTTCTTTCGCTTTTTCATGGTATTTCATGTATTTTTCTTTCGGATAATCTCTAAAATTAGAAAGTTCTCCTTTTACTCCATATTGCCTAAATGGTATTAATTTAAATTTAGTATATTCATTTAAATTTTTTATATATTTAACCTCATCTATAAATGTATCCCAATCATCATTTATGTTTTCGATTAATACAGTTCTTATTTCATATAGTTTTTCAGTTTTAGCACATTTATTTATATTATTAAAAACTATATTATTTTCTATTCCTGTAACATTTATATGAGTATCCCCTTTAAACGCCTTTAAGTCAAACATAAATCCATCTACATGTTCTATAAGATTGTCAACATCTTTTTCTTTTACATTTCCATTTGTATCAACAAAAACATTTAGATTTGTTTTTTCATGAATAATATCAGCAAATTCTACTATAAAGTCACTATAAATAGTACATTCTCCCCCAGAAAACGTAATACCATCTATAAGGTTTTTATATTTATTGATATAGTTAAATAGTTCAGTTGTATCGTAATAAGTAATTTTAGGTGAAGCAAATTTCTTACACACACCTATACATTCATCACAATTTATGCATTTGTTTTTATCATATTTTATTTTACCTTCAAATGTAAGTGCTCCTGCCTTGCATACATCTATACACTCTTTGCATGAAAAGCAAATATTTTGGGTTTCTGGATTATGACAATATATACACTCCATATTACAACCTTGCAAAAATATACTTATCCTACATCCAGGCCCATCTATAAAACTCATATTTATAATTTTATTAACAGGAGCTTTCATTAAACAGTTCTTACCTTTCTTTCTTCGATTCCATTTTTCATACTTAATGCACCTAAAACAACTGAGTCTTCTCTTAAGTTTTTGCCTTCATTAAATTTATTTATATCCGTCTTTTTAACTAGGTATCCAGTTATTCTTATAAATTCCGAAGAATCACTGTTTATAGATAATACTCTTATTCCATTTTCAAGAGCTCCTTTTACAACTCTAAGCATTCCATCTATATTATTTTTTGCAGTTTCATCAAATAAATATATATCACTACATCCCGTATCAAAATACTTATGAAGTTTTCCTGATAAATTAATATGATCAAATATATCAGGTTCACATCCATACTTGATTCTAATCGCAGGAGTTGTATCTGTGTCCGATTCTAATCCCCCTTGTGCATGGACTCCATGCTTACCTTTTGTTCCTCCACAATACAGAGCATCTTCATTTCTAACTAATTCAGCAAATCGTTTGCATATTTCTTCTGCTACCTCATTCGCTCTCTCATCATGACCCATTTGTTTTCCTGTAAATATTTCAACACATTCAAAAGTTCCATATATAGCTAGCATAGATGTAAATTTATTTAAATCTATTAACTCCTCTTTTGCTAAGAATGAACTTTCAAAGAACTTAACGTCTTCAACTAAATATTTAATTCTAGCATTTGTAAGTTCTGATAGTGATTTTACTGCTTTTGGAAGTTGTACATTCATAAAATCTTCATAATCTTTACTTTCTTCTGCTAATGCTTTTAAATTTAATCTAGTTAGTGTATGTGCTCCACCACCTATTCTAAGTGAGTTATAACAACTAACTACACCATAATCTTCTCCTAAATCATTAGTCATTAATTTATGGTTTACAAAGTATGGCTTTATATTTTCAAGAGCTGATTCTATACCATACTTTATAAGGTCATCTGGAGTTTCTTCACTACACTTTAAAGTAACATTAGGTATAGCTTTTCTAAGTTCTCTTTCTATTTGTATGACTAGTCTTCCAACTTTGCTATCTTTTGGTCCTATATTCATATGAACAAATGCATCCGGTAAGGTTCTATCTATGTTTATAAGTAGCATTTTTATTAAATTATAAGCTTCTTTTTCACTTACAGTATCCATAAATGGCTCTAATACATCGTCTATTTGACCTACATAAACAGGATACCCAGTTATAGATGGTACATATTTATAAAGTATTAACATTGCATTAACAGCCTCATATAAATCTTTTGGTGGCTGTATATCTAAGTACTCACTACCTTGTTTTATAAACTTTACATAGTCAGGTAGTACGTATCTAGGTCTATATGGTCTAGCGCCTTCATTCATATCACATAATATTTTTTATCTAAATAAGACTTTGTTTCTTCGCTTATTTTTAAAGGCGCTAAAGAATCTTCTGCTAATCTTGCCATATTAGCTCTTTTTTCATGATATTGCATATCCATAGAGTGTAATATTTGTTCTATACTGTTCATTATTTAGTCCCCCATTATTTTATATTTATTACATCAATTCTATCACACTAATAAACATTTGTTAATAGGAATAAACATTTATTTATATTTTTTATAATTTAATTTTATTATGCACTTAAATAAAAGTAGCAGCTTAATCATATTGATAAGCTGCTACTTTTATTAAAATCCTATGTATAATCCAATTGTTAAAAATGCTATACACACTACAATTATTGCTCCTATTAATGGAGCTATATATCTTAACCATTTAGACCATGGTATTTTAGCAAATGCTAGTGCGCCCATTAAAACTCCTGATGTAGGTGTAATTAAATTAATAATACCAGTTCCAAATTGATACGCAGTTATTATTAACTGACTAGATACTCCAACTAAATCTGAAAGTGGATATAATACATGTATTGTAAGTAATGCAAGTCCTGATGATGAAGGTATTAAAAATGCCAGTACAGATTCTAACACAAAAGATAAATTTATAAATAGTCTAAACTTTCACCAATTTCACATTCATTATAAATTTTCACTAATAAAAATTAATACTCAACTAAATATCACATGTATGTATTTTATAATCATAATTACTTTAGTTTTAATCAAAAAGACACTACGTGTCTTTATGAGTTTTTTTTATTCTACTTTTTATTATATAAACTATCGTAAATATAACAGCTATTATACATATTAATAAAGAGTACTGTTTCAATATAGTTGTTATAATATGTATTTTATGTCCTAGCAAGTATCCTGCTGAAATTAAAGCCAAATTCCATATTCCAATACCTATAGTTGAGTACATTATAAAAGTTATTATATTCATTTTTATAACCCCAGCTACTATAGAAATAAATGTTCTAGCTACTGGAACTACTCTTGAGATCATTACAGACATTTTATCGTATTTTTTTATCCATGAATATGATGACATTACAGATTTTTCAGTCTTAGGAAACTTCCCTATTATAATTTCAATTAAAGGCTTACCAAATTTATATCCTAAATAATAATTGACTATACACCCAGTTATTCCTCCTAATATGGATATAGTTACTACTTGTGTAAAATTCATATTATATTTAAATGCAAATATCCCTACTAATGGTAAAACTAATTCACTTGGTAGAGGAAGGTTTGCATATTCTAATGCTACTACAATAAAAACACTAATTAATCCATAGTTTATTATAAACTCTTCAACTAATGACCTAAACTCCAACCTCTCCACCTCTTTTACTAAACTTTTCAACTACTGTGTTTTAAACAGTACTGTATTTACTATAATATCATAGCTAGCCTAAATATATCAATATTATATTTTTATCCCCTATTTTATAATCATAATTATAATTTAGTTATTATAGTTTTGAACTTTAGGGATTTATATAATTTTTTCTCGCATATTGTATTTATTAATTCTTTGAAATTTCAGACTATAGGTTGTACAATTTAATTATAGGAGCATATATTTATAAACTTTGTGGGGGGGTTTCTATATGTCTATATTTTTTTAATTTCTTTTATGATTTTTTTAATATATTTTTTATCTATGGTTTGTATAAGGTATAGTTATATATCTAATTTAGCTATAAAAACAAACTTGATTTTAATTCATTTTACATAAGAAATAATATTTTAGCATATGATACAGGGTTTAATAAAATTACAGATAATATAGCATTTTCATTATATAAAATATATAATAGATGTTAGACTGAAAAAGCGTTAATTAAGTTTAATTAACGCTTTTTTGTTAAAGTTTATCTATATATTCCTTCAAATCAGCTTGAAGTTCTTCTATTTCGTATTCATTCATACATGCATCTTTTGAATTTTCAAATATTCCTTGATCTATTCTTATAATTTCTTTGCTAGCTTTTTCGTATATATCTATTAATATATTTTTTATCTCAAATTTTATATTATCTTTGAAGTTTTCTATATCTTCTATTATATCTTTATTCATCTGATCTTGTTTTAACTTATCATATAATACTTTTCCAATTCCTCCAGTTACCGTACCGGCTAAAAGGAGTGGTGGACAATAAGTAATCATAGCTGCCCCTATTGTTACGCTTGGAGCAGATGCAGATAAAGCAGCTGCATATACAGCTAGTGCACTACCAGATGTAGCTCCAAGTAAAGCCCCTGTTCCAATAGTTGCTAGCATTTCGTTCATATCTATTTCTTCTTCATTTAATTTAACCTTAGGTAAGTCTATATTGTAATCTCTATAGTTTATGTCTTTTATAAACTCTTTTATTTTATTATTAGTAATGCTATTAACTTCTTTTATACATTCATTCCACTCTTTAAAAAATAATTCATCCAATTTTACCTTTTCATTATTTATGACATTATTTATATAGCTATCATTATATATTCTCTAGCTATATCCATATTTTTATTTATTAGATGTATTTCATCTTCTAAAAAGCTTTTATCCAACCACTCATTTATCTCAAACTCCATTTTAGCTTGTATATAATCGAACTTTCCATTTAATAAATTTTTATGATTTGATAATTCTTGTGATAGCATTTCTAATGACTTTAAGTATTCATAATGATATACCTTTTCTTTGTGTTTTAAGGCTTCTATAGATGAGTTTACACTTTGAAGTTTTATTTCATCATTACTAGTTCTAATACTTTTTAAAAATTCTATTAATGATACAAAGTTTCTTTTTAATTCATCTGAGTATTCTGATACCAAATCATGTTCTTTTGCTACAGCATTTTTTATTATATTATTTTGATACTCTAAATGAGATGATATTATAAAAAATTTATCTATATATAGGTCATATTCATCTTCTATATACTCTAAAACTTCTTGATGATTGTCATGTAGCAAATCTCCTTTGTTTAACACTCCAACTATAGGTTTCCCATAAGATGCAATTAATTCTACAGCATCTTTTATATCTTCTTGACCTATATGGGTTGAATCAAAAACATATAATATTACATCGGCATTTTGTATATATTTTATAGATTTATTTTCATTTTCTGATGTAATACTTTTTAATCCAGGCGTATCCACTATGCTAATATCCTTTAATACATCTGAATTTATACCTATATTTATGCAGTTTTGCTCTATTTCATAAGTTTCTTCTTCATTATAAAAAATATTTATAATCGATGATGTAGCTTCTAATACATCTACCTCTGATACCTTGCTTCCTACAATAGCGTTAACTAATGTAGATTTTCCTGACTTAACTTCTCCCATAATCGCTAATTTTAATTGGCTATATGGTTTCTCTAACAAAATATCAAAATTATTCATAACTTCTTCTAGGTTATGTTTAATAATCTTTTTAAAAGGTACATTTTTCTCTTCCATTAAATAATTTCTAACTGGAGATTCTATAAAAGTACATCTAGCTTCTTCAATATAATTATTTAAGTTACCCAACATAATCCCCCCATTTTTTAAAATATTATTAATATCATTAACTTTTCTTAAATGTTCTTTTATTATCATATAATCTGTGTATTTTCTTCTAAATGCTTTGGTGGATTTATTAATTATATCTTTTTCTATACTGTTTAATTGACTATCTAAATAATTTAATAAATTTGACCTTAATTTATTCCTTTCATCTATAATTAAATACATATTTGTTTGGTAATTTTTTACTTTTTTTTAATTTACTTAAAAAAAATCTATTTCTTTTATATTGATTTTTCCTTCTTTATTAAATATTCAATATTTAATATTTCTTTGACTTGCTTATATTTACATCAATATGGTTTAAGTCATCTGTTTCATCACAACATAAAATTTTCTTATTTAAACTTAAATACATATTATTAAGTTCTATTTCTAGTAAGTTTTCTAATTTTTTTAATTGAGTGTAAACACCATTAGCTTTTAAGTTTTCAATATTTGTACATGTGTTTATTTTATTTTCAAAATATGATTTTAACTTCTCAATTTCATAATTTATATCTCTTTTATTTGATCAAATTTATATAAGTATTCATATAAATCTCTTTTGTAAATATTAATTACTTTTCCTAAATGTTCACTACTAATCTTTAAATGCATATACTTTGACTTAATTTGCATTTTTTCTGAATTTATTTTAAAATTTCTATTTATACTTTTTATTAATTCGTCTATATTACTTAAATTAATAAGTTTCTTATTATTACTTATATATCCATCAACTGCTTCTTTGGAAGATATAAAAACTATATCTGCAAAATAGTCTTTATATAAATTTACAACTTTTTCTCTAACTTTTGATAAGTCATTGCATTTATTTCTTATCTCATCGACTTTATTTACTACACAAATTATATTATTATAATCATCGCTTAATACATAATTTTCATTCAATTCAACTATCATATCGTTACTTGATTTTGAAACTATGTTCTTTGCATCTAAAATCCATATTACCCCATCTGCTCTTTTATAATAATTAGCCATTCGTTCTTTAGTATTTTTAAGTAAATTTTGATTTAAACCAGGGGTATCAACTATAATAAAATCATTTAAAATTCCACTTTTGTTTATATAATGCTTTACCTCCACAATATCGTATTTATATAAATACTGTTCTTCTAAAGACTTTTTGTAATCCTTTAAATCATAAACACTTAAATCATTATTCTTCTTTATTCTCTCAAATTTGTATTTTATAAATTTTTTTGAGTTCTTAACTTTTTCTTCTTCTTCTTCTAAAATTGATAACCCTTCATCATACTCATAAGATTTAGTTTCATATCCACGTACAATATCCATTTTTTTAGAATCAGATGCTGTTAATATATCTAACCTCCATGTATTTGGAGTGTCTTTTGTTTTTAATTTATTATCTTTTATCAGTGAGTTTATTAGAGTTGATTTTCCATATTTTCCAGGACCCATAACAAATAATAAAAATGGGTCTTTAAGTTCATTTATACTTTTAGAAATTATGTTTATTTCTTTTTCAATTTCAACTATAAGCTTATACGTTTTACTTGACTCTAAAAAAGATTGCATCTTCATATTTTTTAGAGTCTCTTTAATAGTTTCAATATCTGAATAGATTTCCATATAAACTTTTTCTCGATTTGAATAATACATAGCATCAATCCTTGAAATAAGTTTTCATATACTTTAAATTATATTAATATACATACTCTTAATATGACTTACTTTATAAAACTAATTTCCTTAAGCATAAAAAAGCTATGCAAACATTTCGAATAACGTTTGCATAGCTTTTTACATAAATAGATATATTTTAATAAAAATGCTTTAATTGTTTTAATCTACTTGGATGTCTTAGCTTTCTTATAGCCTTAGCTTCTATCTGTCTTATCCTCTCTCTTGTAACACCAAACACCTTTCCTATTTCCTCTAATGTCTTAGGTATATCATCATCTAATCCAAATCTCATTCTAAGAACTCTTTGTTCTTGTTCGCTTAATCCAGTTAATAACTCTTCAATTTTCTCTCTTAAGTTATGTTGTTCTACTTCATGCATAACTACATCCCCAAAGTATGCATCTGAAGGTATAAACTCAACTAAGCTACTATCTTCATCCTCTTTTATAGGTGTATCCAATGAAACTATGTTTTTATCTCGTTTAAGTAGATCTATTATTTTTTCTACTTCTATCTCACATGCTACAGCTAACTCTTCTATTTTAGGTTCTCTTTGTAGCTCTAGTGATAATTCCTGTTTTTTTCTTTTCACAAAGTTAATTCTTTGATGTAGATGAACAGGTATTCTAATAGTATTCTCACAATCATCTATGTATCTAGTTATACTTTGTTTTATCCACCATGTAGCATAAGTACTAAATTTATATCCTTTTTTATAATCATACTTTTCTACAGCTTTTATAAGTCCTATATTTCCTGCTTGAATTAAATCAAGCATATCGATATTTTCTTTTCTATATTTTTTAGCAATACTAACAACTAATCTGTAATTTGCATTGATAAATTCTTCCTTAGCTCCTATAAATGATTCATCTATCTTTTTAGCTAATTCAATTTCCTCCACCGCAGACAACATTTTGTACTCTTCAATTTCTTTTAAGTACATTTTCATAGCATTTGATGAATTTGATGAATCACTGTAAATGTAATTTTCGTAAGTATGTTCTCTTTTAGCCCCCATAATCTACCCCTTCTATCTCTAATAATTTGTTAATCAAATTTAAAAAGTGTCTGTAGTTTCATCCTCATGTTAATAGTATGTAAACTTTTCTAAAAAAATACTTTTTAGTTGTCAACAAATTCCTATATCTATTATTCTACACTTACATATCAAATTCCTTGATTATTTTTATATTTTTTTAAAATAATATTTTATTAACTACAATATTACTATAAAGAACAAAAGACTGCACAATGTGCAGTCTTTTACCCTCGAACGACAAAGTCAAATCCCTATTAATAAATCCAATAATAATCCTTGCCCCTATATTACGGTAAAATATTAATGAGATTATAACAGATTTATAATACCATTAATAAAAGGGTTTAGTCAAGCTAAACCCTCATTTCATCGCAAATTTAAGCATATTTTATTATTTATTGTCGTGGTTGCATCCACAACTTCCGCCACAGCATTCATGGTCTTCACCATGGCTATGTCCACCACAACATTCATGATCTTCATGGTCATGATCTTCTCCACATCCACATTCATGAGATGCTTCATGCTCTTTTACTAATTCTTCCATTTCGAAAAATTCTTTTACCATAACATCATACTCTGGAAGTGACTCTTCTGTATCATATTCTTCACCAGTCCAGTTTGCATACATCATTTCATTTCCATTAGTTAAAACAGCTCTTCCTGCTAAAGTTATATTATCTACATCTTCTAAGAAGTTAACTGCTTCTTGAGCTACTTCTCCTTGTAAAGGTGTTTCCTCATCTAGGCATTTTATTATCATAACAGGAGCGTAAAAATCTTCATTGTCTTTTACATTTACCATTATATCTATTACACCTTCTGCACCTTCTTCAAATTCTGATAACGCTACATCTGTATCTATCATCTCTTGTGGAACAAATAAATCTTCCATTAAGTATTTTATAACTCTATCTTTTACTAATTCTTTTGACATAGTAATTCTCCTTTCATCTTTTGGTAATTTTACCTTTTAATAGTATACCATTTTTTTATAATTTAACTAAATTTTTTGCTATTTATATTTAAATTTAAAGGTTTAATGCTTTTATACCCATCAATATAGTTTTTACACTATTTTTGCATATATACTCTAATTTTTACATTATTGTAATTTATATATAATATTTACATAACTTAACAATGCATAAATGCTGGGCTTTATGATACTATAGTTACATCCAAGATATAGGCGCTAGGGGGTAGCTCGTCTTGCAGGTTACAAAACAGTAACATTTTCAAACAATTCATTTATAAAACTATAACATTAAAGAGGTGACTTAATTATGAATATCAAAGTTAAAACATTATTATCATTAGGTGTAGTATCTATAATAGGAGTTTGTTCTACACTACCTATTAATGCTGCATCAAATGAAACTATATGCAAAAAAGTTTATTGCGACAATAAAGGCTATGAGGAATACTTATCTGTTAATGTAAATGGTAAAGACTGTTCAACACCTATAAAGCCTTTACACTATTTAATACAAGATATTTTAAATAATAAAGGGAAGTGTCCTACTTCACAAGCTAAACCATCTACTCCTAATGTAGATAACAATACTGAATCTAAGCCTGATTCTAAACCAGAAGGTAATACAGATTCTAATTCAAATAAACCATCTACTCCTAATGTAGATAATAATACTGAATCTAAGCCTGATTCTAAACCAGAAGGCAATACAGATTCTAATCAAGAATCTAAACCTGAAGTAAAACCTGATCAACCTTCTAATCCATCTGGTAACTTTGCAAGTTTCCAAAAAGAAGTATTAGATTTAGTTAATAAAGAAAGAACAAGCAGAGGGCTTCAAGCTCTTAAGTTTAACTCAGAATTATCAAATGTAGCTACTTTAAAATCACAAGATATGATTGATAAAAACTACTTTGACCATACATCACCAACTTATGGGTCTCCATTTGACATGATGAAGAAATTCGGTATAAGCTATACTTCAGCTGGAGAAAATATAGCTATGGGACAAGAAACTCCACAAGAGGTTATGAATGCTTGGATGAATTCTGACGGTCATAGAAAAAATATACTTAACCCAGATTTCACTGAACTAGGTGTTGGTATAGCTGCAAAAGGTTCTTCTTTATACTGGACACAAATGTTTATAGGTAAATAATATAAAATAAATATAAAGCCTATATCTAATTATTAAATAATTTAAGATATAGGCTTTAGTTATATATATCCTCTATATACTTTCTTGTCTAATATTTTCTATTATACTTTCTTTATTTAACTTTTTCATAGGTATATACGATGCAATAAATGTAACAGCAAATGTACCTAAAACACATACTAAAACTGCCTTCCATGGAAGTATCATACCAAATTCTACAACATCTCCAATAGTTTTATTCATAATTATATCTATTGCAATTGCTATAGGAACTCCATACACTAATGCTAAAACTCCATATAAAAGACTTTCAAAATATATCATCCTGTTGAATCCACTAGGCGTTGTACCTATAGATTTAATTATTGCAAATTCTCTTTTTCTTAGATTTATATTTGTACTTATTGTATTTACTATATTTATTATACTTACTAAAGATATAATAAATATAAATCCATATACAAATATTTTTACTACAGTAATAGATGTCTCAATTTTTAATGATTCTTCTACTTCATCACGTACATCATATGCATATTTTTTACAGATCTCATTTACTGTTTTTCTTGTATTTTCTTTTTTATCAGAGTATATGTATATATTTGAATCACTTATTTCATAGCCTAACTTTTTACCTACCTCATTATAAGTTATAAAATCTATTCCCATATAATTAGACTGTTTACTTCCTATAGGTAAATCGTTAGTAGTAGCTAAAACTTTTAATTTTATAGGCTGCTTTATCTCTTTATCATTTTTATCAAAATATCTCTTATATGCATATATTGTATCTCCAACTTTATAATTAGTTAATGAAATATCATAAACTTTACTACGTTCTCTATAATAACTTTTATTTCTAAGTATTATCCCATTTTCTTTTATAGCTGTTTCTTTATCAAAGTTCCCATCTTTTAATTTTATTGTGTTTATATCTTTATCTGGTATAAATTGGAAATGATTCTGTCCAATATCAAAGTCATATACAACTTTATTATTTTTACTCTTTTTAGAAAAAATCATCTATAATTTTTTTATATTTTTTATTTATATCATTTTCATTAACATTTATACCTACCCCATAGTCATTAGTAACACTAAGTTTCTTTATTCCATTTATTTTATTTAAATCTTCTATTATATTATTATTTTCTTGGATACCACTTTTCCAAACTCTTATATCATAAGTCATCCTACCTGTATTTACTTCACTAGCTTTTTCAAATAAATCTAAAAATCCACTAAATGATATAAATATAACTACACTAATTATTAAAGAAAATAACGTTATTCTAAATTTCTTTTTGTTTCTTCTTAAATTTTTATATGCAAGAACACCTTCTGTTTTAAATAATAATTTAATTAATTTAGAGTTTTTTACTTTTCCTAATTTTAGATTACTACTATTTCTTATACATTCAAGTGGTGATGTTTTGGCTGATCTAATAGCTGGAAATATTGCTGATACAAATATTGTAAATAGTACAATTACTGCACTTAACACTATTACGTATGGATTGTAAACTAATCTTAAATTCATATTTCCAATTTGTGAATTATTAAATGATGCTTGTATCAATTTTAATACTAAATCAATAACAAAAGTACCTATTATTAACCCCACTGGTATTCCTATCAAACTAACTATAATAGCTTCTATAAATACCAATTTCATGACTTGATTTTTAGTAGCTCCTATGGAATTTAATACTCCAAATTGTTTTCTTCTTTCACTTATTGATATGCTAAATGAGTTATACACTGTAGCTATTGTACATATAACAACTAATGTTATTACAATAAATATTGCTATACTTACTGTTTTATCGATATTTGCATAAGCACTTGCACCTTTTAGAGTTAATAAACGATCATTAAATGATAGATTTTTATAATGAACACCATTATCATTATTCTCATCATCTAAATTGCTGGTATCAACTACTTCCTCTTTTAGTCCTAAGTTCTTTGCTATAGATTCTGATATTTCATAAATTTCTTTTGGATTATTGGCTAATACACCTACTTTTAATCTATCATTTTTAGATTTACTATTTAAATCTAAGTATGTTATTGAACTTACAACATCATTTCCTATATCATTTTTAGTTTTTTCATAATACCAACTATTTTAAAATCTTTGTTTTTTCTTTACCATAGTCTCATATTCCCATAATGCTGGACTTTCTAAGCTTTGTCCACCTGCAGATAGCCTTTTTCCAATATCTAGTGTTATATTGTCTCCTACTTTTTTATTAATTAAAGATATAGCACTTTCACTTATCACTATTTCTTTATTATTTGTAGGAAGTTTCCCCTCCTTTAACTTTACTTGATAGCTTTCAAAAGCAGTCTTGTCATATTCTTTTACTTGAACTAAGTTTTTCTTTTCATTATTTAATTTTGAATATCCTAAGCTATCATATACAAAGCTTTTAGATAAACCTGCACTATTTGTTATAATATCTAAATCATCTTTTTCACATTATGAAACATAGCATGATAATCTCCCTTATCAGCTATTGTTTCTCTAATCTGATAATCTATAAAACTTTCAACCATATTACCTATTCCACATATTAAAGCTGTAGATAATATTATTCCTATTATTGTAACTATTGTTCTTTTCTTATTTTGTTTTAAATATCTTAAAGTTAAGCTGTAATATAAGTTCATTTATATCACCTCATTAGCTATAATCATTCCATCTTCTATGGATATCACTCTATCTGCTTGTAATGCAATATTATTATCATGAGTTATCATTATTAAAGTTTGATTGTATTTTTTTACTGATAACTTTAAAAGTTCAATTACTTCTTTAGAATTTTTGCTATCTAAGTTTCCTGTTGGCTCATCTGCTAGAACTATTGCTGGTCTATTTATAAGGGATCTACCTATAGAAGTTCTTTGCTGTTGTCCTCCACTTAATTCATTTGGAAGGTGATTTTCTCTTTCTTTTAATCCTAAAGTTTTTAATAAATCATTTAAATATGCTGTTTCTATTTTTCTATTATCAAGTTCTGCTGGTAGTAGTATATTTTCCTTTACACTAAGTACTGGTATCAAATTATAAAACTGATATATAATTCCTATATTTCTTCTTCTAAATATGGATAAGTCTTTTTCTTTTAAGTTGTATATATCTACATCATTTATAAATACATTTCCACTAGTTGGTTTATCAACTCCACCTAATAAATGAAGTAAAGTACTTTTCCCACTTCCACTAGGTCCTACTATTGCAACAAATTCCCCTTTATTTATTGATAAATTAATATTTTTTAAAGCATCTACTTTTGCTTCTCCCGTGCCATAACTCTTTGTTAAATTTTCAACTTTTAAAATTTCCATATAACCTTTACTCCTCATTTTGTAAATTTCACCTTATTTAGTTCATAATACTTATATTACTTTTAATTTCTTAACTTAATTTTAAAGATATAAAATTACTTTAAAGTGAATTAAATATTACAAATTAGTCACTTAGATTTTATGGAATATTATATTAAACTGAGTTCCTTTGTTTTTTCACTTTTGACATAAATATCACCATTTTGTCCTTCAATTATAGACTTTGCCATAGCTAGTCCAATACCTACGCTATCTTCTTTTGAACTACTTTTCCTTTATAAAATCTTTTAAATATATGAGGTAAGTCTTTTTTATATATCCCTTCTCCACTATCTTTTATTACAATTTCTGTGTATAAAGAATTTTCTTCATAACTAATATCTAAGCTTCCACTAGAAAAAGTATGTTCTACACAATTTTTAATGATATTAACCAAAGCTTCTATAGACCAATTCATATCTCCTAAAAACATAGCTTCACTATCACCATTTATACTCACATCTATATTTTTAAGTTCTATTGGAATTAAACTTGGCTGAATAGACATTTTTATTAATTTTTTAACATTTACTTTTTCACTTTTAAAATTTATTACTTTAGCTTCTACTTTCGAGAGTTTTAGCATGCTTTTTATCAGCCATTCCATTCTATTTAACTGAGATTTTATCTTTTCTAAAAACTCTATTTTAGATTCTTCTGGGAGGTCATCATACATTAAGTCATTAAGTATTATAAGTGATGTCATAGGTGTTTTTAACTGATGTGAAATATCAGAAATAGTATCATTTAAAAATATCTTTTCCTTACTTAAAAGTTCTACTTTTTCTTTAAGTATGTTAGTCATTTTCAAAAGTTCCGTTTTAAGAAGACCTATCTGACCTTCCTGATTTTTATTTTTCATCTCAAATTTTTTACCTTCTGAACTATTGTATACATATTCAGTCATATCTTTTATATCACTGTATATAGTCTTAAAATAATGCATAACTAAGATTAAAATAGAAATAAATAGCACAAATATAGATAACAAATTTATACTAAATATATCCTTTATACTACCTCTTACAATTGGCTCATTATTTAATCTTATATTTTTATCATAGCTATATTTTTTAGTATTTCTTTACCTAAACTTATATCATCTTTTGATTTTCCTTGAGTTACTATTCCTACAATATTATTTTCTAAATTAGGATGCTTAGATAATATAGATCCTATTATAGCTTGATTATTTTCTACTACCTTATCTTTTATTATATTTACACTTATAAAGCTAATTCCTACGCAAAGCATTACAGTAATCACAAATAATATAGTGTAATTTTTTATAAAACTTTTTATTTCAGCATTAGATAGAAACACTATTTTCACTTCCGTTCCATTTATATCCTAATCCCCTTACTGTAAGTATGTATTTGGGATGACTTGAATCATCTTCTATTTTTTCTCTAAGTCTTTTTATATAAACAGTAATTGTATTGTCATTTACAAAATCACAAGCAACATCCCATAATTTTTCTAGTATTTTAGTTCTACTTAATACAACATTATTATTTTTAATTAATATTAATAATAGCTTGTACTCAACAGAGGTTAACAAAATTTCCTCTTCACCTTTGTAAACTCTAGCTTCTAAAGTATTTATAGTTAAGTCTTTAAATTTAATTACCTTTTTATTTTCATTGCTACTGCCTTTTCTCCTAAGTACTGCATTCATCCTAGATATAAGCTCCCTAACTCTAAAAGGTTTGGTTATGTAATCATCTCCTCCAATATCTAGCCCCATAACTACATTCACTTCTTCATCACAAGCACTTAAAAATATTATAGGAGTATCTTGAGCTTCTCTAATTTCCTTGCAAAAATCGTAACCATTTCCATCTGGTAACATTACATCTAAAAGAACTATATTATACTTTTTATCTTTAATACTATTTCTACTTTTCTCTAAATCATTGCATATATCAATATTAAATCCTTCTTTTTCTAGTGCATACTTTACTGCAAAAGATATTGCACTATCATCTTCTATCATAAGTACATTTATCATTTTCTCACCCAATTTCATATTTATTTTAATCAAATTATAAAGTAATTCGAACTATATATTATTTCTCTCCAAGTTACTTAATCCAATCTAATATTTTTATCTAACTATTATCATATATTATTTTATTTAAAATCAATGTCGAAATTTGCATTATATTCGATTTTTCTATATTAATTAAGATAAGCCCTTTGGAAGGAATTTTTTCTTCTTTTTTGCTTTTAAAATATATATGTTTTTTATTTTGTTAATTAATCATTCGTTAGATGCATATATAATATTTGAGTAAGAACTCTAAAAATGTTATAATTTTGTAATCGTCAAAATTTACAAAATGCTTTATTATATTAGTATCTGTTTAAATTATTTTAAAGGAGATTAATTATGAGTTTAAAAAAGAGAGTTACGTCAATTATTATATGTTGTACTGTTATATTAGGAAGTTTTAGTTTAGTATTCGCAGATTCTTCAAGAGTTGTTACTTTAGGAGCTAACTTAAGCTCTGAGCAAAAGCAAACTATGCTAAAATACTTTGGTGTAAATCAAAATGATGCAGTTGTACTTGAAGTAAATAATCAAGAAGAAAGAAAGTATTTACAAGGTATAGCACCTGAAGCTCAAATAGGAACTAAAACTTATTCTTGTGCTTATGTTGAACCTACTAAGGCAGGAAGTGGAATAAACGTAAAAACAGCAAATATTACGTGGGTTACTTCAGCTATGATAGCTAGTACACTTGCTAGTTTAGGTATAACTGATGCTAACTGTGTAATAGCTGCTAATTTCCCTGTAAGTGGAACAGGAGCCCTTACTGGTGTAATGAAGGCCTATGAGGATGCTACTGGTAAGCCTCTAGATGAAAACAAGAAGGAAATAGCTACAGAAGAACTAGTTGTAACTGGAGACTTAGGCCAAGATATAGGTCAAGATAAAGCTACAGGAATAGTTAATGATGTAAAAACACAAGTTATTAAGAATAATACTAGCGATACAGTTCAAATCGCAGATACAATAAATAATATTACTAATAATTATAATGTAACATTATCACCTGAACAACAAAAACAATTAGAAGATTTAATGCTTAAAATTTCTAAACAAGATTATGACTACGGTAAAATGAAAGATGCCTTAAATAGCGTATCAGATACTGTAAATGAAAATTTAAAAGATTTAGGTGAAAGTGTAAACAATTCAGGTATATTAGATACCGTTAAAGGATGGTTTACTGGAATTGGAGATTGGTTTGCTGGATTAACAGGTTCTAAAGATGAAAATCTAGGTATACTAGAAAATACAAATGATAGTTTGCTTGGTGAAAATGCACACATAGATGCTACTAACAAAGATGCTATAAATTTACCTTCTAGTGAGCAAGTTGAAGGGTTCTTTGGTAAGGTATGGCATTGGTTTACAGGATTATTCAATGGAGATTCTAACAACTCAGAAAATAGTAATAACAATAATACAACTGAAACAAGTTCTCCAAATGAAAATACAGAACAATCTAATTCTAATGAAGTTAATAACAATGAAAACGTAGATTTAAATAATAATTCAAGTGAAAATCTAGTTGAAAACCAAAATAACAACGTAGACAATAATACACAACAAAATAACTAAAATAAAAAAGGCAGATAAATTATTATCTGCCTTTTATATTATCCTATAGTCTTTACCAATTCTTCTTCACCTAATATGCGAGTTATTCTAACTCCGAAATTTTCATCTACAATTACAACTTGCCCATAACCAATTTTTCTACCATTTACATTGATTTCAACTTCTTGTCCTTCAAATGTATCTAGCTCAATTAAAGATCCTTTTGATAACTCAAATATATCTTTTAATGCTATTTTAGTTCTTCCAAGCACCGCACTTACTTTAAGCTCTATATCTAATACTCTTTCAAAATTTTCACTCATATGATTACACTTCCTTTTTTACACTATCTGTTATAATAACACCACGCTTATTTTTAATAAGACCTGGTTTACATTTAAAAGATCTTGCTCCTCCTACATTAAGGTCTATATCTCCATCTATTTTAGTATCTAGAGTTATAACATCTCCAAGCTTTAAATCTAATAACTCTTCTACACTTATTTCAGTTCTACCTAATACTGCAACCATTTCTGCACTTGTTCCACAAATTTTATTGTAAATAGCATTTGTGAACTCAAAATCATATTCAATATTTTTACTTTTGAAAAGTCTTTTTGGTTCTAATTGATCTAATACAGGCTCCATACAACTGTATGGGTTGCAGAAAGACATTCTACCTACTTCTTTATTTCCATCCATCATTCTCATGTGAGATATCAATACTGACTCACTAACTGGATATTTTTTACTAGAACCTACATTTGTATAAACATTAGAAACATCCCTATGATCACAACCTTCAAATATATGCATTTTAGTTAAAAACTTACTACCTATATAAGATATTAACTCTCTGTCTACTTCTGTTAACTCTCTATTGTAATCACTGAAGACCCCATCTCCTCCAAGTATTAAATCTACAAATGTAAGCGCAACACTCTTATCAATTTGATATATAAGACCTTGAATTAGTGGCTGTATTGAATGTTCAATAATTACTGAGTCATTAGAAATCATGTTCATAAACTCTTCGTAGTTTGTTTGTTCTATTTTTTCTAATTTACACACTATATTAGGTCTTTTTAATTCATAAGCTACAAATAAATTTATATTCTTACAAAATTCTTCTTCTATTATAGATAAGAATCTCATATTTCCTGTAGAATATCTTTGCGGCTTTTTAAAGTCATATACAACAATTCCTTGGCTCATAATCTATCTTTATCTCCTCTATAAATTTCATTGCTTTAAAAAGTCATATACAGTTTTTCATACTTTAAGACTATAAATAAATCTTTGGATAATATAAAATAACCTCTTATATTTTAATTTTATAACTTAGATAAAGCTGATACTATGATTTCCTCTTTAAATGGCTTTACTATAAATCCTTTTGCTCCATATATTATAGCTTCTTTCATTCTAGCTTCTTGACCTAATGCTGAAACCATTACTACGGAAGCTGCTGGATCAATTTTTTTAATTTCTCTTAATGCTTGTAAACCATCCATTTCCGGCATAGTTATATCTAATGTTACTATGTCTGGTTGTAATTCTTGGTATTTTTCAATAGCCATTACTCCATTTTCCGCTTCTCCTACTATTTCAAAATCATAATTTTGAAGCATAGTACGTATAGACATACGCATAAATGCTGCATCATCAACTATTAATACTCTTTTCATAATTTCTTCCTCCATTTATGTCAATTATTATCTTTTTATTTTATATTTTCTATATACTGACGGTTTTACTCTTTGAAAATCGGTTTGCAGGTTAGATAAATTTTCTGACATACCTATAATCAAATACCCTCCAGGTTTAAGTGAATCATATAATCTTTTTATTAATCTTTGTTTTGTAGGTGTATCAAAATATATCATTACATTTCTACAAAAAATAACATCGTATTTACATTTTTCCCAACCTAAACTATTATTTAAATTAAAATATTTAAAATCAATTAACTGTTTTACATTATCATCAATCATATAGTTTTTTTCACTTACTTTTTTAAAAAAGCTTTTTTTCCATGCAGCTGGCAATTTTGATATTTTATCTTCTGAATAAATTCCAGCCTTTGCTTGTTTTAATACATTATCAGAAATATCTGATGCAGTTATACTAACTTTAAATTTTGAACTTTTTCCAAGTATAGATGATACTAACATAGCAATACAATAAGGCTCTTCTCCTGTAGATGATGCGGCTGACCAAATTTTAATTCCACCAGCATGAGGTCTTTTTAAGCTAGGCATCAGTATTTCATTTTTAAAAAATCATAATGTTGCTCTTCTCTCATAAAATATGTAAAATTTGTAGTAAGCTTCTCTACAAGTGTTGATGCTTGTTCTCCTGTACTATCTTTCATTAGATTATCTATATAACTTTTAAAATCCGTAAATCCTAGTTTTTTTACCATTAATAATAATCTAGTTTCTATTAATGTTCTTTTGTTTTCTAAGTTTATTCCATAGTTATTATACATATAATTTTTTAATCGTAAAAAATCTTGATTAGTTAGTTCCATCGTTAACATCCTCTATAATTTTCACTAAAGAATCGCAGTCTAATATCATTTGAACATCATCATTAATTTCACTAACACCTTTTATAAAGTTTTGTTTGTAGTCTTCTTTACTTGAGTTCATTTTCATAATTTGATTAGGCAAAATAGTAATAACTTCATTTACTGCGTCAACAATTAGTCCAATTTTTTCCATATTATTCTCTATTATAATTATACACGTTCTTTCATTATAGTCTATAGGTTCTATATCAAATCTCATCCTAGCATCCATAACAGGTATAATATTACTTCTTAAATTTATAATTCCCTTCATATATTCAGGTAGAAAAGGAACCTTTGTTATTGGCAATACCTCAATAATTTCTATAATGTAATTTGATGATAATGCATATTTTTGACCATTTATAATAAACACCATGTATAAATCATCTATTTTACCCTCTATTATTTCATCATTTGCATTCACAAATAATACACCCTCCTTTTAAATAACTTTTTCGCGTTTTCCAACACTCTTAATAGTTAGCTTATTTGTAAGAGTATCAAAGACAATAGTCCTTCCACAAGAACCTAATACATCTTCAGAAACAATAGAAATATTCAACTTAGCTAATGTCTCTTTGCATGATTTTACATTTTTTTCTCCAATAGTAAAAATACTACTACCAGAGTTTTTAAAATTAAACATATGAGCTCCACCAGCTAACTTAGCTCTTATAAGTCTTTTGTTAGCCCCGGATTTTATCATTTGATCATATAATAAATAAATTCCACTATCTGCATACTTCGATTTATTATCCATCTTTTTGTCAACTTTTGAATCTGGAAGCAAAATATGTACTAATCCTGCAATCTTATTTATTTCATCATACAAAACTACGCCACAACATGACCCAAGTCCAACAGTCATTATCTTTTCTGGTGCTCTTACAATGTTAGATTCTGCTATTCCTACTGTTATAATTTTCATTAACTGTTCTCCTAACAAGCAAAACCTAGTGAGGATAGTAATTTTTCACATGACTCAACTTTAGGAATAAAATAATATTTACCTTCTATATTGTTATCGGTTGTAAAGAAGTCAGTCTCTATACATAGTATCGAATCTGAAACTGGCCCATATAGAGATATCGGTAAATTCATAATTGCTCTTACCATATCTACACTAAAATATGGAATAGAAGGATCAATGCTTAAGCTAGTCATATCTGAAATTGCTGTCAAATATGTACCACATAATATATTGCAAATTTCTCCTATTGAACTTAATTCCTTACGTACTAAATCATAGTCTTCTTTGTCAAACTCTAAGTTGTTTCCAGTTACTTTTGATAATAGATTAATTGCAGAATCAAGTTTCATTATAACTAGAATAAATCCTTCCATATCTCCTGATAATTGTAAAACAGTTCCTACAACTAGCTCTTCTGGAGAATCATAACTATTAGTTATATCAGAAAAACTGATTAAATCACTCTTTGGAATTCCTATATCTACAATCTCATTCAGCATCATACCTAATGAAGTAGATGCATTTCCTGATCCTATATTACTAATTTCTCGAAATACATTTAATTTATCACATTCAAAGTTCATATATACCTACTTTCCATCTACTCTTTATCTCTTATCGTAGATTCTGATCTTTTTAATTGATTTAATATTGCATTTGGTATCATATCTAAAGAAGTTTCTTTCAAGACAGCTCCAATATTCTTTGCTGCCATAGGCATTCCATAAACAACACATGAATGCCTATTTTGTCCTAATGTATATCCGCCTGCATTCTTTATATCAAGTAGTCCCTTAGCTCCATCAGATCCCATTCCGGTTAAAATAACACCTATAGTATTTTTCTTAGAAGCTTTTGCTACTGATTGAAACAAGTAATCTACTGAAGGGCAGTGTCCACTGACTTTTTCCCCCTCTTTAATTTCTAATACATATTTATTGTTTCTTTTTTCAACTCCCATTTGTAATGCTCCTGGAGCTATATATGCATGTCCGCTTAAAATTTCTTGCCCATCTTTACCTTCACATACATTTATAATACACTCTTTGTTTAACCTCTCTGCATATCTTTGAGTAAATACAGGTGGCATATGTTGTGTTATTACTATTCCTGGTAAGCCAACTGGTAACTGTTTTAAAAGTTTTCCAACAGCTTCTACTCCTCCCATAGAGGCTCCAATAGCAATTATATCTGTATTAGATTTAGTTCTTATATTTTTTATTACACTTTTTTATTTGCAACAGTATTAGGTTTATTTAAATTATTCCTTGAATAATTGTCTTTAACTAGTTTAGCTACAGATGCCTCTTTTATTTTACTCGCTAACTCGTTTGCAAAATTGTTCATTCCTCTTGAGTCTGGTTTTTCTACAAACCCAACAGCTCCTGCATTTATTGCCTCAAAGCATCTATCATCTGCACCACTTATAACAATAGTTGGTATTGGGCATTGTTCCATCAAAATCTTTAAAAACTCAATACCGCTCATACCTGGCATCTCAATGTCTAATGTCAATACATCTGGTCTTAGTTCAATTATTTTATCTCTAGCTTCATAAGGATCTTTAGCTGTTCCTACGATCTCTAACTCTGAAAATTCTTGAAGATACTTAGCTATAACACGACGAAATATACTAGAGTCATCAATTATTAGAACTTTTATTTTTGTTTACTTCCATATAACGTCTCTCCTTCTGAGTATTTAAGATGTCTTCTATACTTTAGTTTGATACATTTTGATTACTCACTGATAATTGCATTTGCATCAATTATCAAGCTAATAGATCCATCCTCTAATATAGAACATCCAGACATATATGATTGAATTTTTTCAAATTGTGTTAATAGTTCTGGTATAGGTTTTATTACCACTTGTTGTTGTCCAATTATTCCATCGACAATTATACAAACATTACCTATCTCAGATTCAACTAAAATCATAATTCCATTGTCATTTTTTTGAGTATCTATTCCTAATATATTTGATAGTCTTCTAATTTCATAACAATTTCCTCTTATTATGCTATGTTCTTCTCCATTTGGATTTTTAACTATCTCATAGGCACCTTGTCTAAATACTTCTTTTATGTTAAGTGATGGTATTATATATATTTCATCACCTACCCTAACTTTCATTCCATCAACAATTGCTAAAGTTAAAGGAATTCTAATTACTATATTTGTACCTTGTCCTTTTTCACTATCAATAGCTATTGAACCTCTTAACTGTCTTATATTAGTATATACAACATCCATTCCAACCCCTCTACCAGAGTACTCACTTACAGCTTCCTTTGTAGAGAATCCAGGTGCTAATATAAAATTATAAGCTTCTTTATCACTAATTTCATCTATGCTTTTACTTGTAATTCCTTTTTCTATAGCTTTTTTAACGATTGCTTCTTTATTTAAACCTCTACCGTCATCTTTTATTATTATAACTACATCTCCACCAGTGTTTTTAGCCTCTAATAATATAGTTGCTTTTTCTGGCTTTGAAGTTTGTTGGCGTTCTTCTGGAGTTTCTATTCCATGGTCCATACTATTTCTAATCATGTGCATTAATGGATCAGATATATTCTCAAGAATATTTTTATCAACTTCTGTTTGATCTCCCACTAATTTTAATTCTACTGATTTACCAGTCTTTCTACTCATATCTCTTACAACTCTTTGCATTTTTGTAAAAGTTGAAGATATAGGAACCATTCTCATAGACATAACTACATCTTGTAATTCAGTTGTTAATTGATGTAATCTTCTAGCTTGCTTTTCAAAATTATCACGATTGAAATCTTCTAATTGAGATTGTTTTTCTACCATAGATTCAGTTGTTACAATCTCTCCTACTAAGTTCATTAGCATATCAATTTTACTTATATTTACACTTAGGTAGTTATTCTTACTATGTGTGTGATGTTGGTTTTCTTCTTGTTTTAAATCCTTTTTGTAGCTTTATTTTCTTCACTTACTTTTTCATTTTTCTCTTCTTCAATATGTTTAATATTTTCTTCAATAACTACTTCTTCTTTTATTTCATCAGCTTTTACTTCAGAAATAACATCTTTTTCTTCTTCTACTGTTATAGCTATCTCTTCCTCAAGTTTTTCTTCAACTGAAGAACTTATATTAAATATACTTTCTAATTCAGCTGTATCTGTAACCTCTTGTATTTCTAAATTCTCTAAAAACATAGTTTCTTGGATACATTGCTCTATTGACTCTTTTTCTTCTTGTGTACTTAAATATATTCTAAAGCCATCACTTATTATTTCATTATCACATTCAACTTCTAAATTTTCTGGTATTGTTTTTATAAATGAGCACTTACTTTCAATCATAGCAAGTACGCCTAAAGCTCTAATGCCCTCCATACCGCATCCATCTTCAAATGAAACTTTAGCATAAAACTGTTTTTCTCCATCCTTAGGCATTTTTATCTCAATTTGTTCCTCTAACTCGCTACCTTGTTCTAGGTCTTTTTCTTCATTTTCAGATTCTTCTTTTAATAAACCAGCTACTCTCTCAAGTAGTTCATCTATACTAGCTTCTGGAAGTAACCCATCCTGAACATTTAATATTTCTTCCTTTAAAAAATCTATACTTACCAAAACTACATCAACTAGTTCTTCCCACTTATTATTAGAAAGTTCTCTTCCATTTCTTATTTCATCAAAAACGTCTTCTATGCTATGTGTAAGCTTAGTTAAACTGTCATATCCCATCATAGCCGAAGACCCTTTAATAGTATGCATTGCACGGAAAATTTCTTCAATTGCTTCTTTTCCTAATTTTCCTGTATCAGATTGCCCAACAAGTAGAATTTCTTCTAATTGTTCTAATAATTGCATATTCTCATGAACATAAAATTCATTTAAAGAATCCATTCCGCTCATACTCTGTCTCCTTTATTAGTTAAACTTTTAAATTTTTAATCATTCGTAGCAAAATAATTTACTTCGTTTTTATCAAAATCTATATTTTTATTTGAATCTTTTAAAACAAACTTGTCTATAAGTGATTTTAGCATTTGAGCTTGCCCACTTAATTCTTCACTTGCTGCTGCACTTTCTTCTGATGTTGCTGAATTTGTCTGTACAACTTCAGAAATTTGATCTACTCCTAATGTAACCTGAGCAATTGAATTAGCCTCATCTTCAGATGCTTTTGCTATATCATTAACTAGTGCAGTAGTTTTGCTAGTTGTATTTATTATCTTTTGAAGCGACTGAGCTGTATTATCTACAATTTTTGTTCCATTTTCTACTGCTTCTATTGAATTTTCAATTAATGTAGATGTATTCTTTGCTGCTTCTGCTGATTTTGCTGCAAGATTTCTTACTTCATCTGCAACTACTGCAAATCCTTTGCCAGCTTCTCCTGCTCTTGCAGCTTCTACTGCTGCATTTAATGCTAATATATTAGTTTGGAATGCTATATCATCTATTGTTTTTATAATTCTTCCAATTTCATTAGATGTAAATGATATATCTTCCATTGCTTTAACCATTTCTTTCATTTGCTCATTACCATCTTTAACTTGATTAGCTGCATTTAAAGTTAATGAATTAGCTTTTTTTGCATTTTCTGCAGTTCCTTTTATTTTTCAGAAATTTCATTTATAGTAGAAGATAATTCTTCAATTGCACTTGCTTGTTCTGTTGCCCCTTGTGATAACATTTGAGATCCACTAGCAACTTGATCAGATGCAGCTCCTACCTCCTCAGATGCTATGTTTATTTGTTCCATCGTTTCGCTTAAATCATTTGTTATTCTATTTATAGATTTTTCAATGTATTTAAAAACTCCTATATATTCAGCATTAGTATCTGTATTGAAATTTCCCGATGAAACATCCCCTAAAACTCTAACAGTATCTTCTATAATATCTTTTATTTTATTACTCATTTGAGTCATGCTATTTGATAAAACTCCTAATTCATCTTTTGACTCATAATTTAAATCAATATCAAAATCTCCAACAGCCATTTTGTTAGCAGCTACTTCTAATTCCTCAATTGGTTTTTTCAAACTTCTTGTAATGTAAATACATATAATAACTCCTGATGCTATACTAATTACATTTAATGTCGTTGATATAATTTGTGAAGTTTTTACTGACGCAGATACATCTTTATCAAAATCAGCTCCTATTTTTCTGCCTCTTTATAAAGATTTTCTGCCGTTTCTGTACATGCAGTAAACACTTGTGCGTATCCAGTAAGATCTATTTCAGTCATAGGACCTTTAAAATTTGGTTGTTGAGTTGCATTATATATCTTTTCATACTCTTGCTTTAATTGCTTTTCATATTCCTCGATGCTATCAAGATATTGGCTAATTTTTTTATTTTCTATAGCTTTTTCTGGCCCACTTCTTATATCTTGAATTCTCTTTTCAAGGCTATCAAACTCTGCCAAAACTAACTTTCTTGTTTCTACATGCTCATTATCTGCAAATCCACCGTTAATTCTTCTTGAAATTCCAACTAAATCTCTACGTATTCCCATGGCATCAGTATTTAATTCATATGGTCCTTCAAATAACTCATGGCTTACTCTCCCTGCTTCTTTCAAATTATACAATGTATATAAATTTGAAACTGTTGTAAGCAATAATAAAATTACAAAACAGATACCTAGCTTTTTACCTATTTTTAAATCCTTCATGTGTATGCCTCCCCCGTACTTCATTTTGAATAAAGTTAAATAAAATTAGTTCATTTAATAAAACAGTTTATCTTATTTTTTATACGGATAAATCCATGTATACTTAGAATATAATTATATAAATAAAATTTTTTTCACTTTGAAATTAATTTTTCTATTCATAAAAATAGAAGCTTTAAAGCTTCTATTTTTTATAAAAATTTATTAATAATATTTAATTTTTCATATTAATTTGAACCTACTCTTTGTCCTTCATCACTACCAAAACTTATATTATTCTTAAACTTATTTTCGTTCTTTATCTTAAAGTTCTCTATTAAAGATTTCAACATTTGCGCTTGTCCATTTAATTCTTCACTTGCTGCTGCACTTTCCTCTGATGTTGCTGAGTTTGTCTGTACAACCTCAGAAATTTGTTCAACACCTAATGTAACTTGAGATATTGAATTAGCTTCTTCTTCAGACGCTTTTGCTATATCATTTACTAATTTAGCTGTTCTATTTGCTGTATTTATTATTTTTCAAGGGACTCTGCTGTATTGTCTACAATTTTCGTTCCATTTGCTACTGCTTCTATTGAATTTTCAATCAATGTAGATGTATTTTTTGCTGCCTCTGCTGATTTTGCTGCAAGATTTCTTACTTCATCTGCAACTACTGCAAATCCTTTCCCTGCTTCTCCTGCTCTTGCTGCCTCTACTGCTGCATTTAATGCTAATATATTGGTTTGGAAGGCTATATCATCTATTGTTTTTATTATTCTTCCTATTTCAGTTGATGCAAATGTTATATCCTCCATTGCTTTAACCATTTCTTTCATTTGGTTATTACCTTCTTGAACTTGTTTTGCGGCATTTAAAGATAATGAATTAGCCTGCTTAGCATTTTCAGATGTGCCTTTAATCTTTTCAGATATCTCAGAAATAGTTGAAGATAACTCTTCAATTGCACTTGCTTGTTCTGTTGCCCCTTGTGATAACATTTGAGATCCACTTGCAACCTGATCTGATGCAGCTCCAACTTCTTCAGAGGCTATATTTATTTGCTCCATTGTTTCACTTAAATCAGTTGTTATTTTGTTTATAGAGTTCTCAATATATTTAAAAACTCCTATATATTCTGCATTTGTCTCTGCATTAAAGTTTCCTGATGCAACTTCACCTAAAACTCTAACTGTATCTTCTATAATATCCTTTATTTCGTTACTCATTTTAATCATACTTCTTGATAAAGATCCTAATTCATCCTCTGATTCATAATTAACATCAATATCAAAATTTCCACTAGCCATTTTATTAGCAGCTACTTCAAGTTCTTCTATAGGTTTTTTTAAACTTCTTGTTATATACACACATATAACTACACCTATGATTACCGAAATAATATTTAATGTTATAGATATCGATCTTGAAGTTGATGATGTTTCTTTTACACTTTGATTAAATTGAGTTCCTAATGTTTCTGCATTTTCATATAAATTTACAGATTGATCTACACAAGAACTATATATATCCCAATATTTTGTATTTTGTGCCGTTATTTCTTCAGCGTGTTTGTAATCCTTTTTTTCTAAAAGGGCATAAACTTGTTCATATTCATTTTTTAAATTGTTAATTGAACTTCTTAAATTAGCAATTGATGTTTGGCTCTTTTTTATAATTTCACTTTCTTCACCTGAAAAAGACTTTTCAATTAAATCAATTCTTTTATTCACACTATCAAAATCTTCTAAAATTGTCTTTCTATACTCCACTGGTTGTTCTCTCAAAATTGAATTCCCTATATTTCTACCTATAGAAACCAAGTCTCTACGAATTCCCATACTCTCACTTGTAACCATATATGGTCCTTTAAATAAATCATCATTTAGTTCTTCAGCTTTTTTTAAGTTTGATATAGAATAAAGATTTGCAGCTACCGTAACTAATAACACCACAATAAAAGACAAACTTAATTTTTTACCTATTTTTAAATTTTTCATACATAACCCTCCTTGCTTTAACTTTGCTGATATTACAAATCAAAATAATTTGCTCTATCTTTATACGGATAAATATATACATGCTTTAGAGTTTAATTGTCAGAAATTAGCTCTATTAAATATTAAAATCTTTTTATTAAATAACTTTTTAATTTAAACTAATAACTATATCTACAAATACTATTTAATTACAAAAATAAAAAAAGAAGCTTTAAAGCTTCTTTTTTATTTTGTAATTAATAATTATTAAATGCTAATTCATTTTCTTCATCTTCATTAAAATTTATATTATTATTTGATCTGTTTATACCTTTCAAGTTAAAGTTATCTATAAGTGATTTTAACATTTGAGCTTGTCCATTTAACTCTTCACTTGCTGCTGCACTTTCTTCTGATGTTGCTGAGTTTGTTTGTACAACTTGCGAAATTTGATCTACACCTAATGTTACTTGATTTATAGAGTTTGATTCATCCTCTGATGCTTTTGCTATATCATTTACTAAAGCAGTAGTTCTATTAGTTGTACTTATTATTTTCTGAAGTGACTCTGCCGTATTGTCTACAATTTTTGTTCCATTCTCTACTGCATCTATTGAATTTTCAATTAATGTAGCTGTATTCTTTGCTGCTTCTGCTGATTTTGCTGCAAGATTTCTTACTTCATCTGCAACTACTGCAAATCCTTTACCAGCTTCTCCTGCTCTTGCTGCTTCCACTGCTGCATTTAATGCTAATATATTAGTTTGGAATGCTATATCATCTATTGTCTTTATTATTCTTCCTATTTCATTTGATGTAAATGTTATATCTTCCATTGCTTTGATCATTTCTTTCATTTGCTCATTACCTTCTTGAACTTGTTTTGCTGCATTTAAAGTTAACGAATTAGCTTGCTTTGCATTTTCTGAAGTTCCTTTTATCTTTTCAGATATTTCATTTATAGTAGAAGATAATTCTTCGATTGCACTTGCTTGCTCTGTTGCTCCTTGTGATAACATTTGAGACCCACTAGCAACTTGATCGGATGCAGCTCCTACTTCTTCAGCTGCTGTATTTATCTGTTCCATTGTCTCACTTAAATCAATTGTTATTTTATTTATAGAGTTTTCAATATATTTAAAAACCCCTATATAATTTGCATTTGTCTCTGTGTTAAAGTTCCCTGATGCTACATCTCCTAAAACTCTAACTGTGTCAGTTATAATTTCTTTTATTTCTCTACTCATTTTATCCATACTACTTGATAAAGTTCCAAGTTCATCTTTCGATTCATAACTTACAGAAATATCAAAATCTCCACTAGCCATTTTATTAGCAGCTATTTCAAGTTCTTCTATAGGTTTCTTTAAACTTCTTGTTATGTATATACATATTATTATCCCTACCCCTATAGCAAAAACACTACTAGCTATTGATATCGCAGTAGCTTTTGAAGAAATTTCTTTTACTTCTTTATTAAATTCTATTCCTCTAGCCTCTGCCTTTTCATTAAGAGCTGTTGCTGTTTCAACACACTTGTTATAAACTTCCCAGTATGGTGTATTTTTTTCAGTTATTTTTATAGCTCCATCGTAGTCCCCTCTTTCCATAGCAGATTGAACTATTTCAAATTGTTCCCTAAATTTACAATAGATGATTCAATGTCATCTATTAACTTTTTATCTCCATCAAATGAACTTCTAAGCAACTTTATATTTTCCTCAACGCTATCAAAGTCTTCTCGTACTATCTTCCCATAATATTCTGGGCTTTTTTCTATCATTGCATTTCCCATATTCCTACCAATAGAAACTAAATCCCTACGAATTTTCATAGTTTGATTTGTTGATTTATAAGGTCCTTCAAATAACTGATTACTTAGCTTTTCTGATTTTTTCAGGTTATTTATAGCATAAAAATTTGCACATGCTGTAATAATTAATAAAATACCAAAAGATATAATTAATTTTTTACTTATTTTCCAGTTTCTCATAAACGTATCTCCTTACCCCTTAATTTTTAATTTATTTGTAATTATGATACGGATAAATGTTTTAACACTTTAGATTTTATTTATCAAATAAAAATAAAAAAGGCTTATAAAGCCTTTTTTTATTTTTTTCTCTATTTAGTTTTTATTCCAAAGAATTCTTTTGTATCATTCATAAATTTATTGAAATCTGATTTTACATTTTCATCAACTTTTAATGTATCACTTAGTCCTTGTCTAAATTCAACTTCTGATTTAGACATTAAATCACTTGGTATTTCACCTAATTTTTTAATTCTAGTATTTAATTCTTTACTTAATTTTTCTGATTCAGATATTAATTTATCATTCATTTCTTTTACTTTAGGATCTTTAGTATCAACTTTTTTTAGTGATGTTGTAAATTCATCGACTTGTTTCTTGCTTTCTTCATAATTTTTCTTTAAATCTGCTACATATTTTTCATTTCCTGGGTAATCTTTTGTAGCTTCATCTACTCTTATTTGCTCATAACCATTGTAGTTGTCTAATCTAGCCATATTAGTTTGATACATCTTTCCAAACTCTGTTTTGTAATTTTCTAAAGTCATATCTTTATACATGTTGTCTATATTTTCAGTTGTTGATTGTGTTGCTTTTTTTCTTCTGTTTTTCAGCTGTTTTATTTGTACATCCTACAGCACCGAAAGTAAGTACTCCTATTAATCCTAGCATTACAAGTTTTGAATATTTCATGATTTACCTCCAAGTTTATTTGTTTAATTCTATATTTAAATAACTTTTTATACTTTTTATAGAATTTCCAAACTTCTCCGTAATTATTTCAGATATTTGAAAATTTGATTCTATATAATCTATAAAGTTCTCTGAATCTAAAGAATGTTTTTCGCTGGGGATGGATTCCAAAGCATTTATCTTACTATTTATTTCAGTTATTAAACTATTGCTATTTTCTACTAAATCATTATTCATATCAGTGAGTTTTAAATCTTGCATTACCAAATTATTCATATCTTTCTTAAATCCTGATATATGCCTTTCACATATTACTAGTAAATTTTTGTATTCATCAAGATAGTCTGTATTACTTGTTAGTTCTTGATTTTCCAAAAACTTCTCAGCATTATCAAATTCTTCTATATATAGAGGTTCTATATATTTTTTATATGAACTAGTAAATTGCTCATTATATTCAAAAATGCTTAATCCATTTTGATTAGCACTTTCATTATTGTTTAAATTATGATTAGTATTTTTATAAAAACTACATCCACCTAATAAAACATTACCAATTATAATACAAATCATTGATAATATTTTAATATTACGCATAAAAATTCTCCTTCCAACAGACTACATTCATATTATCCCTATAAAATCAATTTTTATTTATCTAAATGAAATATTTATTTTTTTACTTTGACAAAGTACTTTGTATGAAGGAGTTCATGTGCTTTATGACTCAATGGTTTACCTAAGTACTTATCATAAATAGCTTGTACCGCTGGGTTTTCCTTTGATACTCTTAAATCAGATGATTTATCTATGTTATTTAATCCCTCTGCTCTTTTTTCTATACTTTCAATTCTTTTTTTAGCTTTAGGTTGACCTCCGCCACCTACACAGCCACCTGGACATGCCATTATCTCTATTGCATGGAAAAATTCTTCTTTTGCTCTTATTTTATCTAGCATTTTCCCGGCTTCCTTTAACCCATATGCAACTCCTATTCTAAGTTTTATTCCATCTACTTCTAAATCGCATGCTCTAAATGAATCCCATCCTCTTAAGCAAGTAAATTCTACATTTTCTAACTTTTTGCCAGTCATGTTTTCTATTGCTGTTCTAGTTGCAGCTTCAATTACACCACCAGTTCTTCCAAATATTATTCCAGCGCCTGTATATTCACCTAAAACTTGATCTATTTCTTGATCCTCAATTTCTTTTAAATCTATTCCTGAGTCTTCAAATATTTTTATAAGCTCTCTAGTCGTTATAACATAATCTACATCATAGTTTAGCCCTCTTGAAAACTCATGTCTTGATGCCTCATACTTCTTAGCTATACATGGCATTATAGCTACAGATGTTACTTCATCTCTACTAAGTCCTTTTTCTTCTTTAGCCCACAAGTCTTTAGCAACTGTAGCAAACATCTGCATTGGAGATTTTGCACTTGATGGAACATCTAACATATCTCCGTAGTTTTGTTCTATAAATTTAACCCAAGCAGGACAACAAGATGTAAGTATCGGAAGCTTAACATCTTTATCCCCTGCAAAGTGTTTTTCTAATCTTTCTTGTAGTTCCGCTGCCTCTTCCATTATTGTAAGGTCTGCTGCCCAAGTAGTATCAAATACATAGTCTACACCTAACTTTCTAAGTGCCGCAGCAATTTTTTTCTCAACATTTGTTCCTGGTTCAAATCCAAATGCTTCTCCTATAGCTACCCTTATAGCTGGTGCCATTTGAGTAATTACAATTTTGTTAGGAGTAGCTAAATCTCTTAAAAATTTAAGAGTATTATCCCCAGCAGTTATAGCATCAACTGGGCATGATGCTATACATTGGCCACAATGAGTACACCTATTGTAGTCAATATAATGTTGTTCTTTTCTTTCTCCTATTATACAATCAACAGGACAAGCCCTTTTGCATGCCCCGCATCCTATACATTTACCAGTTATAGTAAGCTTAATAAGATTATTACATTGAGCTGTATAGCATTTTTCATCTTCTATATGCTCTTCTATTTCCTCATAAAATTTATCTATTATTTCTTGCATTATATTGTGCTTTTGATTTAAAGTATCTTTTACTTCATTTGCAAGTTCTCTTAATATGAAAACATCTCTCATATTAGATCTTCCTTTACTAATTCTATCTAATATCTTCCACATTTCCATTATTTCATTTTTAACTTTTGCATATTTTTTAAATTTATCATCTTTCATTCTTCCCATTAAGAAATCTATGTAGAATTTAGCATACTGAACTATACAGTCTTCTTGAGAAAGAATTATTATAGTTCTACTACATTCTGAGTTAAATAAACTAAAGTCTAGTTCTTTCTCTAAACTATCTTCTGTTAAAAAACCTCCAAATGGAATTCCCAATTGAGCTGCTTTAAAATCCCTATTTTTTATTATTCCTCCAGCTAAATCTATAATATCCTTAAGTGTTGCACTTTCCGGAACTTCTATAATTCCGGGGTTATTTATTTTACCTGAAATAGCAATCTTTCTACTACTATCAGTAATTTGCTTTAGCTCTTCTTCACTAAACACTGTGAAAACAGATCCCAATGAACTTTGAATTATTGTTGATTTATTATCTCCCATTTTGAACTCTCCTTAAATAGAAATTAAATTTACATTATTAATTAACTTCTCCATTATTGTAACATAATATTCCAATTAATTTTTGTAAAAAAAGTTAAGTTGAAACATAATGTATCAACTTAACTTTTTATTATTTATTAAATTTATCTATCTCATTCAAAAGCTCTTCAACTAAGTTATCGCCCTTTATTTTTCTGATTATTTCACCTTTTTTAAATAATAATCCTTCCCCTTTTCCTCCTGCAATTCCTATATCTGCTTCTTTAGCTTCTCCAGGACCGTTAACTGCACATCCCATTATAGCAACAGTCATATCCTTATCTACTTTATTGATTTTTTCTTCAACTTCATTTACTACACTTATAAGATCTATATTACATCTTCCACATGTTGGGCAAGATATAACCTTTATTTTATCATTTAGTAAATCCAAGCTTCTAAGTATCTCTTTTCCTACTATAACTTCTTCTGTAGGGTCTCCTGTCAGAGATATTCTTATCGTATCTCCTATTCCTTTTAATAAAAGAGCACCTACTCCTATAGAGGATTTTATAGTTCCTTTTTTTACACTTCCTGATTCTGTTATCCCTATATGAAGAGGGTAATCAACTTTTTTAGATATAAGTTCATATGCCTCTATAGTTTTGTAAATATCAGATGATTTAAGCGATATAACAATATTGCAAAAATCTAAATCTTCAAGTATTTTAACATGCCCAAGAGCACTTTCTACAAGAGCTTCAGCTGTAGCAGATCCATACTTTTCTAGAAGTTCTTTTTCTAATGAACCTCCATTTACACCTATTCTTATTTTAAGATTTTTTTCTTTACATTTATTTACAACCATCTTAACTTTCTCTATACTACCTATATTTCCTGGGTTAATTCTAACTCCATCAACCCCTTGGTCAATAGCCTCTAAAGCTAATCTATGGTCAAAATGTATATCTGCAATCACAGGTATATTTACATTTTTCTTAATTTCACCTATATTTTTAGCAGCTTCCATATCTGGCACAGCAACTCTAACTACATCACATCCAACTTCTTCTAATCTTTTAATTTGCTCTATTGTAGCTTTTGCATCTCTTGTATCTGTATTTGTCATAGATTGTATAGATATAGGATTATTCCCACCTATCTTTAAACTTCCTACACTAACTTCTCTACTAAGTCTTCTTTCGTAACTCATAATCTCACCTTCACTTTCTAGTAAAACGTTGCTACATTCCAACTAATCTAACTATGTCTTTATATGTTACAAATAACATAAACACCATTAATGCTCCAAATCCAATTAGATTTACCATACCTTCTTTTTCTGGATCTATCTTTTTCCCACCTCTTAAAAACTCTATAAATAAGAAGAATAATCTTCCTCCATCAAGAGCTGGTATAGGAAGTAGATTTAATACTCCTAAGTTTAAACTTATTACAGCTGCTAAATATAACACATTCATTACACCTACTTTTGTAGCATCTGCAACTATGCTTATTACACCTATTGGTCCTGCAACTGAACCCTCTAATCCACCTGGTAAGTTTCCTGTTATTAATTTGCCTAAAAATCCAATCATTTGACCTAACATAGCTATAGTTGATTTTATAGCCATTCCAAATGATCCCAGAATATCTTTTTTATTTTCTGGATATATACCTATTAAGTAGTTACCCTCTTTAGGCTCTGGAGTAACCTCTATTTGTTTTTCTTTTCCATTTCTATCAATAGTTAATTTTAATTCTTTTCCCTTGGAATCTTGAATGTTTTTACTTAATTCATTCCAATTTTTTATATTATTACCATTGATTTCAGTTACAGTATCTCCAGCTTGAATCCCAGCTTTTTGAGCAACACTTCCGTCTATAACCTCTTTTAATGTTGTGCTTGGCATTCCTTGATACATGTATATACCTGCTAAAATTACAGCTGTCAGAATTATATTAAAAAATGGCCCTGCAAATAATATACTTGCTCTTTGAAGTATACTCTTATTTCCAAATGCTCTTGGGTCATGTGAGTCTCCATCTTCACCTTCCATAGCAACATATCCTCCAAGAGGAAGTAGTCTTATACTATATACTGTTTCACCTTTTTTAAAGCTATATATTTTCGGTCCCATACCAATAGCAAATTCATGAATTCTAACACCTGCTTTTTTGCAAATAAAAAGTGCCCAAGTTCATGAATAAAAACTATCACACCAAAAGCTAAAATAGCTATTAATATAGTTATTATATTCATATTTTCACCATCCTATTTTATACACTGTTTTACAAACTCACGGCTCCAATTGTCTATATGTAATATCTCTTCTAATGTCGGTTTTTCTATACTTTTATGTGCTTCTAACGTTTTTTCAATATACTTAGGAATATCGTAAAACTTAATTTTATCTTCTAAAAATTCATTTACTAAAACTTCATTTGCCGCATTTAATACTGCACAGTATGTACCTCCCATTTTTAAACTATCATAAGCTAGTTTCAAGCATGGGAATGTATTTAAATCTGGCTTTTCAAATGTTAAGCTGCTTAGTTTAGAAAAATCTAATCTTTCAAAATCATTAAGTAGTCTATTTGGATATGTTAGAGCATACTGTATAGGTAATTTCATATCAGGGCATCCCATCTGAGCAATTATAGAACTATCTACAAACTGAACCATAGAATGTATTATACTTTGAGGGTGAACCACTACATCTATTTTATCCGGTTCTACATTAAATAACCATTTAGCTTCTATAACTTCTAATCCCTTATTCATAAGTGTTGATGAGTCTATGCTGATTTTTCTTCCCATACTCCAATTCGGATGTTTTAATGCTTCATTTTTAGTTACATGTTCTAGTTCTTGCTTAGATTTACCTCTAAATGGTCCTCCTGATGCAGTTAAAATTATACTATCTATTTCTTTGTTATTTTCCCCATTTAAGCATTGAAATATAGCACTATGTTCACTATCTACAGGAAGTATATCTACATTTCTTTTCTTCGCCTCTTCCATTACTAATTGACCTGCTGTAACTAAAGTTTCTTTGTTTGCAAGTGCTATAGTCTTGCCTTTTTTTATTGCTTCAAGAGTAGGCACTAAACCTATCATACCTACTATAGCAGTTAAAAGTACATCTATTTCATCTAAAGATGATATTTGTACCAAGCCTTCCATTCCACTTAAAACTTTTATATCTATATCGCTTGGTATCATATTTTTTAATGCTTTAGCACTATCTTCATCATATACAGCAACATACTTTGGTTTAAATTCAGTTATTTGTTCTAATAATAAATTTATGCTACTATTTGCAGATATAGCTACTACTTCAAACTTATCTTTATTTTTTCTCACTACATCTAATGTTTGAGTTCCTATAGAACCTGTTGACCCCAATATTGATATTCTTTTCATTGCCTTTGTATTCCTTTCTGATAATTTAAATATTATACAATTAAAGCTTCAGAAACCCCTGAAGCTAAATAAATAAATATATTGCATAATAAACAAATGGTGCTACTAGTATAACACTATCAAATCTATCTAATATACCACCATGTCCTGGTATTAATTTTCCATAATCTTTTATTCCTACGTATCTTTTTATAGCTGATGCAAATAGATCTCCAAATTGTGCTACAATACTTCCTATACTTCCCACTAAAACCATGTGAGGTATATCTAACTTGAATATATAGCCAAATATTACACAACAAATTGTAGATCCTAAAATTCCGCCAATACTGCCTTCGATTGTCTTTTTAGGACTTATTGTAGGTATTAGTTTGTGTTTTCCAAATAAATACCCACTAAAATATGCAAATGTATCTGTCATAAATGATATAATAAATATCAACCATACATAAATTGCACCTAATTTAAAATCATTAATTGTTAAAACTATATAATCTAAGAATATAGGAACATAAAATATTCCTATAAATGTTATAGAAAATCTATAATATTTTTCTTGCCTGATAAAATATAAATTATTCCTACCAAAAATAGTAAAAATACAATTACATATGTGTATTCATTTTTCAAATTTAAAATATGCTTTAAAGACAAGTATACGGCAAATAAATATCCTAAAATACTTATAGGTTGTATATTTTTACTTTTAAATGCCTTATAAAACTCATCCAATGCAATAATTCCTATAATAGCTTCTGCTATATATAGTGGTAGCCCCCCATATATTACAAATAGTAATAATGGTATTAGCGCTAATGCAGCAATGATTCTTACAACCATAAAATAATCTCCTTACTTAAGTCCACCAAACCTTCTATCTCTACTTTGGTAAACATATATAGCTTTTCTTACTTCATTCCCATCGAAGTCAGGCCAGTATACATCTGTAAAATAAAATTCTGAATATGCAATTTCCCATAATAAGAAGTTACTTATTCTCTGTTCACCACTAGTTCTTATAATTAAGTCTGGGTCCGGTATAGACTTAGTGCTTAAATATTTTGTTATAGTATCTTCAGTTATATCTTCTATATCTATTTTACCACTTTTACAATTTTTTACTATATCTACAACTGCATTTTTTATATCATTTCTACTACCATAATTTAATGCTATATTTAAGTTTAATCCAGTATTATCTTTAGTTATATCAATTGCATTTTTTATAGCATCTAGAGATTTACCAGGTAATACATCTATATCACCAATAGTTGTTATTTTTACATTATTTTTATGTAGTTCTTTAAGCTCTTTGTTTAGATATGTATAAAGTAGGTTCATTAAAGCATCTACCTCTAACTTTGGTCTTTTCCAATTTTCTGTAGAAAATGCATATAAAGTTAAGTGCTTTACCCCTAATGCTGAACACTCTTTAGTTACAGCTCTTATAGCTTCAACTCCAGCTTTATGACCCACTGTTCTTGGAAGGAGTCTTTCTTTTGCCCATCTCCCATTCCCGTCCATTATTATTGCTATATGAGTAGGTACGTTACTTAAGTTTATGTCATATATAGTGTTTTTATTCATAAACTACCTCCCAATAAAATTTTCTGACTCCTATTTTAAGGAGTCAGCAAAGTATGTTTGTATTATTTCTATACTATTTCCTACTTTAGATATTTTAATAACTCTGGGAATAATTAAAGTATCTTGATCTTTGTAACCATTTATAGTAGTTATAGTATATTGTTTATTTTCTTTTTTAAAAAGCTCTCTACTTCTTCAGTATGAAGTCCTAATAAGTTATAATAACTTTCCAATATTATACCGCCATTATATCTTGTTCTTTAGCTTTTAATAACGCATCTACTTCTTTTACAAACTTATCAGTTAATTTTTGAACTTCATCTTGAGATTTCTTTAAATCATCTTCAGTTATATCGCCATCTTTTTCCATTTTTTTAAGTTTATCGTTAGCATCTCTTCTTTCATTTCTTAATCTAACTTTAAACTCTTCTGCTACTTTACCAGCTTGTTTAGCTAATTCTTTTCTTCTTTCTTCTGTTAAAGCTGGAACTGATATTCTTATAACTTGTCCATCATTAGTTGGGTTTAATCCTAAGTCTGAATTTCTTATAGCTTTCTCTATTTCAGCCATAGCAGTCTTATCCCAAGGATTTATCATTAAAGTTCTAGGTTCTGGAACTGATATTGCCCCTACTTGATTTACAGGAGTTGGTGTTCCATAGTAATCAACTCTTATTTTATCTAACATTTGAGCATTAGCTCTTCCTGCTCTTATTGTAGTAAATTCTGATTTAAGAGCTTCTATTGTTTTATTCATTTTTTCTTCTAATTGTTTTTTACTTGTGCGCTCATTATATTTTCCTCCTTAAAAGTTTATTATTTTACAGTAGTTCCTATATTTTCACCCATAACCGCTTTTATTATATTCTCTGTAGAAAGTTCAAATACCTTTATTGGTATCTTATTATCCATACATAAAGATGTAGCAGTTGAGTCCATAACTTTAAGTTCTTTTTGTAAAACTTCTATATAACTAAGTTCTGTAAACTTTTTAGCATCCGCATGTACCTTTGGATCTTTATCATATACTGCATCAACATTTTTTGCTAATAATATAACTTCTGATTCCATTTCTGCAGCACGAAGTGCAGCTGCTGTATCAGTTGAGAAGTAAGGATTTCCTGTTCCCGCTCCGAATATAACAACTCTAGATTTTTCTAAGTGTCTAACTGCCTTTCTTCTTATATAAGGTTCTGCTATTTGTCTCATTTCTATAGCAGTTTGCACTCTTGTTAATACATCTATGTTTTCAAGAGCATCTTGTAGAGCCATAGCATTCATAACTGTAGCTAACATTCCTATGTAGTCAGCAGTAGTTCTGTCCATACCTTCTGATGTTCTTCCTCTCCAGAAGTTACCTCCTCCAACAACTACAGCTACTTCTACACCTATACCTTGAATTTGTTTTATAGCATTAGCTATTTCATTTACAACATCATTGTTTATACCAAATCCCTTTTCTCCAGCTAGTGCTTCTCCACTTAATTTAAGTAATACTCTTTTATACATCGGCTTTGTCATTTGAAATCCTCCTTAGTTAATCCACTTTTTAAAAAAGAGAACACCGAAGTGTTCTCTTTTGGTTAATTACTTAAGTTGCTTAGCAACCTCTTCAGCAAAGTTTTCTTCTTTCTTTTCTATACCTTCACCAACTTCGAATCTTACGACTCTAGCAACCTTTATTTCAGAACCTACTTTTTTAGCAACGTCTGCAACTAATTGCTTTATAGTTAAATCTGGGTTTTTAACGAAAGTTTGCTCTACTAAACAAACTTCTTTTAATTGTTTTTCTAATCTTCCCTTTATCATCTTTTCAACTATATTAGCTGGTTTTCCTTCATTTAATGCTTGTTGAGTTAATATTTCTGTTTCATGAGCTATGTAGTCTTGGTCTACGTCATCTTTAGAAACATACTTAGGATTCATAGCAGCAACTTGCATAGCTATATCTTTTCCCATTGCTAATACGTCAGCATCTCTTGCTTCTGTTTCTAATTCAACTAATACACCTATTTTACCACCACCGTGGATGTATCCTGCAACTTGTCCGTTAGTAGATACTTTTTCGAATCTTCTTATGTCTAACTTTTCTCCTATAGTAGCTATTCTGTTGTTTAATACTTCAGATAAAGCTCCTTCTTTATGAGATTCAGTTAATAGTCCAGCTACATCTTCTTTCTCAGTAGCTAAAGCCATTTCAGCAACATCTTTAACGAAAGTTTTGAAATCTTCGTTTTTAGCAACGAAATCTGTTTCTGAGTTTATCTCAACTATAGCACCAACTGTGTTATCAGCGTTCATTTCTATAGCAACTAATCCTTCAGCAGCTATTCTATCAGATTTCTTAGCAGCTTTAGATAATCCTTTTTCTCTTAATAAATCTATAGCTCTTTCCATATTTCCTTCAGCTTCTTGTAAAGCTTTTTTACAGTCCATCATTCCGGCACCTGTAGTTTCTCTTAACTCTTTAACCATTTGTGCAGTTATAGCCATTGGTATTCCCTCCTATATATTACTAATGGTAAGGGTATGCCCCCTTACCATTAAATTATTTTATTATTCTTGATCTTCAGTTACTTCTTCTTGATCATCAGCTATAGCTTGTCTTCCTTCTATTATAGCAGTTGCCATAGCACCAGTTATTAACTTAACAGCTCTTATAGCGTCATCGTTACCTGGTATAGCAAAGTCTAATTGCTCAGGATCACAGTTTGTATCAACTATACCTATTACTGGTATACCTAATCTGTGAGCTTCTTGTATAGCTATGTTTTCTTTTCTTGGGTCTACTACGAATATAGCAGCTGGTAATTCAGGCATATCTTTTATACCGTTTAAGTATTTCTCTAATTTTTCTTTTTCAGCTCTTAATTTTATAACTTCTTTCTTAGGAAGAACGTTGAATACTCCTTCTTCTTCCATTTTTTCTAACTTTCTTAACTTGTCTATTCTAGTCTTTATAGTTTTGTGGTTTGTTAACATTCCACCTAACCATCTTTCATTAACGTAGAACATTCCACATCTTTCAGCTTCTTCTTTTATAGCTTCTTGAGCTTGCTTCTTAGTTCCTACGAATAATATAGGTCTTCCAGTTTCAGCTACTTCTTTAGTGAATCTGTAAGCTTCCTCAACTTTTTTAACAGTTTTTTGTAAGTCTATTATATATATTCCGTTTCTCTCTGTGAATATATATTGAGCCATCTTAGGATTCCATCTTCTTGTTTGATGTCCGAAATGAACACCAGCTTCTAATAATTGTTTCATTGATATTACTGCCATTTTTACCTCCTGGTTTTACCTCCGACTTGATCAACTCTCTAAAAAACCCTCTAGGCACCTTTTAGAGATCACATAGCCGTGCGTTATTTTATTTTTTACCTCAGTTAGTATATCATAGCCTATTATAAATTACAATATATTTTATGAATTTTATATCCTTATTAATATGTACTATTATTTTATATTTTTCTTCATTTCCCTAATTAATTATTGACAAATTTTAAAATATATATTCAAATTAACTTTTTTAAATCAATTTTTAATTTTTCAGCACACAAAAAAATAAGATAGATGATTAACTCTATCTTATTTTTGTGTTATTTTGAAAGTAACATTTTAATTTTAGTAATTAAAGATGCATTATTCACATCTTTAGCACTAACTATATCAATGCTTCCCAATATTTCTCCATTATCAGTATAATATTTAATTACACCTAATACATCACCTTTTTTAATAGGGTATTCTAGTTCTTTTAAAGTTAACTGGGAATTTAAATTTTCTTTATTTCCTAAGATTGTATATAACTCATCTTTAGTTCTAAGCTCTACTTCTAATTCTTCTAATCCTTTTATATATTTTTTCCCTATCAAATCATTTTTTCTTATTACTCGTTCTGTATGGTAGTTTTCTTTTCCATAGTTTAGCATATCTAACGATGCTGATAGTCTTTTGTTTTTGTGATTAGCTCCTAAAGACACCCCTATAACTCTATATTTCCGTATATCATTTTGTTTTTTACATTCATCGAAAACGATAAGCAGTATCCTGCATTGCCTGTATATCCAGTTTTAATTCCATCAACATCAGGAATTATTCTTAATAAAGGATTTGTGTTATTTTTTTCGAATCCTCTACTTGGATTTGAATAAGTTCCCATATCAGTAACTGATGTAACTTGTTTTTCATAATTGTCAAACATGTACTTTCCAAGGGTTGCTATATCTCTAGCTGTTGATATATTTTGTTTTGGTTGAGCCTTAGGATTTTGTAAGTCATATATAGGTAATCCATGAGGATTTACAAAGTGAGTATTATTCATACCTATATCTTTAGCCTTTTTATTCATAATCTTTACAAACTCTTCTGGGCTTTTCCCTATATGAGTAGCTATGGCAATTGCTGCATCATTTCCCGAAACTATCATTAACCCTTTCATTAGTTCAATTAACTCTACATCTTCATTTTCTTTCAAATGATAACTCGATCCTTTTACAGATGCGATTTTTTTAGTTATTTTAATTTTATCTTTCGCATTTACTTGCTTATTTTCAATAGCTTCTATAGCTATTAAAAATGTCATCATTTTACTTAAACTAGCTAATGGTCTTTTTTCATCTGGGTTTTTAGCATATAAAACTCTATTTGTATCTTGGTCTATTAATATAGATGATAGAGAATACTTATCTACTTCTTTTTCCTTTTCTGTTGCAAATATAGTGTATGGAGTTATAAATGCTAAAATTAAAATAAATGATACTGTTTTCTTTACTCCTAATGTCATTTTTTTCACCTTCTTAAGTTAATAAGTATATATTAATTTTTAACTTATTTACTTAAATATATATCTAGTAATTATTTACTATCTTGACATTTTCCTAAAAATTACAGAAGCCCATGATGCTCCCATAGTTACACCAATAAAAACCTCTATACTTACTAGCACTTTCCCAGCTATATTTATTACCGTCATATCTCCATATCCTACTGTACTAAATGTAATCATACTAAAATACCATAAATCAATATAGGTTTTAATAAAATCATGTATGTTTTTAAATTTATCTATTTTTATTATTTCATTGTTATAATTAATTCCCGTTATCATATATAAAATAGCAAACAAACTTATTATAAAAAAAGATATTATAAAAATATTTAGAGGCTTTTCTCCATATCCAATTATTATCCTTGATAAAAAATCCATAAATTTAGCATTTATATATTGCATATTACTTCTAAATGCACTTCTTTTTATACATCTGCCTCCATAATATCTTTCCATATAATAATAGTGTCCAAGTTTTTCATAATCTCCAGTTACACTACACTGATTTTTTGCTATTCTATAATTAATCTTTGCATTTTCATAATCATTTTTACTATACTCTATATTTTTCAATAAAACTTTCGAACAGTTACTAAAAATAATACCATCTAATCTAGGCATATTTTTTATATTTTCAAAATAAACCTTCTGACCTTTTATCTTTGAATGTATAAAAATTTTTTCACTAGTTAAATTTTTAGCAAAATCTACATTTTCAAATATACAATCTCCATAAAAAACACATTTTTTAAAAGATACATTACTTTTAAATATGACATTTCTAAAAATAATATTTTTCAAATCTACAATTATCAAATACTACATCTTTTTTAAATAAAGCATTAGAAAAATCTATATCTTCATTTTGACTTAACTCATATAGTTTATCGCTATTTATAATAACAACTTCATCAAATATTAAAATTAGTATTAATCTATAGCATTGTTTGTTTTTTTAAATTTATATGTGATCTAATCATCGACTATACGTCCTCCAAATTTTATAGTTATTATTTTTGATATTAACTAAATTTTATTCATAATATAATAACTTCATTAGTTATAAAAAAAACTGTTTCAAAGTTAATCTTTGAAACAGTTTTAATTTATAGTCATTCCAAGCACTAAAAAAGAAGCTATAGCAATTGCTCCTAGTGCTGCAAATTTACTAAATCTATGTATGTGTTTATTATTTTTTATATGTTCATCTTTATATACTGCTAAATCTTGCTCAATATTTTTATTTTCCTCATCTTTTTCACATATGTTTTCAACTTCATATAAATATTCACTTAAGTCTATTATAACTTCTTGAGGTGTTTGATATCTATGCTTTCGACTTAATAATTTTTTCACTATATTTATTATTTTTTCCGGACTTTTTTCAGTATCAATTTGTTTCCAACATATCCCCTTGTCCATTCTTCTTATAATATCCTCTTCATTTTTTGCTTCTCCATAAGGGTGTTCTCCAAATATCAACTCAAATAAAATTACTCCTAAAGCGTGAAAATCACTACTTTTATCTGTATATCCTAGGCAAATCTGATGAGGGCACATATACTTTAAATTTTTAGAAAATTTTTTTATTCCATTATTAAAAATTTTATTATTAGATTTTATAATTCCAATATTACTTAACTTTACATTATAACCTTCGTCTATAATTATATTGCTCGGCTGTAAACATCCATGATATATATCATAACTATGTATTACTTCTAGTGCATTTAATATTTGTCTAAAAATTATAATTATTTCATCAATATTCAATTTATGAAATTTAGTTAGTTGATTTAAAGTACTACCTTCCATATACTCACTTATAACATAGTATAATTCCGTTCCATTTTCAAGTTTATCCATACCTACATCTTTTACTTTAAGTATATTTGGTGAGTTAATTTCATTTATAGATGTTGATTCATCAATTAAATTCGATATAAATTTTTCACTTCTAATTATTCCTTTATCTATGATATTTATAATAACAAGTTGCTTATCGTAAGAATCTCTTCCTTTATATAGACACGAGTTAGAACATCTTCCTATTTCTTCTACAATTTCATATCTTTTTCCTATATATACCAAATAATCTCCCTCCCAATATGCATGCAAACATTTTCTACCCTCAGTTATATTATAACAACTTTGGAAATAATTGTAATTAATAAGTATTACATGACCACATTTATATTTTTTTGTTATTTTATATAGTTTCAGTGTTTTAGTTTATTTTTGTGGTCATACCCAATTATTATTGACTTTAAACTTTTTTAAATTCTCTGAAATTAATATAGAGGTGTTTTAATATTTACAAAAATATCCGTATACAATTTGCTAGATTTATAGAAGTCAAGCAACTATAACCCTTTAAAATTATATACGGATATATATATATATTATTTAGTATATTATTATTAATTTTATTTTTTCTTATATGAACTTGTTGTTATGTACTCTTTTTTCGTTACTTTTCCGTTAGAATCTTTAAACTCTCTATAAGTCTTAACCACATTACTACTTCCTACATTTTCAGTTACTACACTTATATTTTGTTTATCCTTTGAGCTTCCATATATAGTACTTGTTACTGTTCCATTATATGCTGAATTTTTTATATATATAGGATGTTTATATGGATTTTTAAATTTTAAATCTATAGATCCATAGGCAACAGTTGCATCTTTTCCTTTAGGTGCATATGTAGATGGCAATGAGTGATTTCTAACATTTGTTATATCAAGCCCTGAGTAAAGAGCTGAGTTATATATAGTTGTAGATACTTGACATACGCCCCCTCCAGATCCATCTTGCACCTTCCCATTTACAATTACAGGTGCATCTTTATAACCATTAGATCTACTTCTAGGTCCCGTTGATGTATTGTATGAGAATTCTTCTCCTGGCATGAGCACTATATTACTAGTACTATTAGATGCCCTAATTATATTGTAAGCTCTATTAGCTGATGAATTTGTATATCTAGTACTGTGAGTTGCCAATAATGAGTCTACACTTTTTAACATATCTGAAGTTATACTTGGTTTTTCGCTTTTTATGGAAAGCTCCATCCCGTTAAACTTATTTTCAGCTAAAGATTTTTTTATATTTTCCTTCGTAGATTTTTTATCTACTTCTTGTCCTATAACCTCTGAAGTTATAGTGAAACTTCCTGAATCTGATATATATAGCTTTGCATCAGCAACTTTTTTATTTGCCTTTTTGCTTATTTGATCTAATGCCGAATCTAATTTTTTCATTATATGTAGGATTTATAGCTATTACTTCTTTATTTCCTCTTTGAAGTGAAATAACTCTTTCCACATTTTTAAAATACGAATCAGTTTTGTTGAATTGGTATGCATTATCAACAAATTTGTTTACATCGTATTTTAAATCAATTTTATTTGGATCTATTGTAAAACTTTTATCATTGTAATCTACAGCTATACTTTTAGGCTTATATTCATTTGCTACGGCTAATTTAGCCTCATTAGGTGTAAGATCTGAAACATTTACATTTCCAATATACATATTAGTAGCTATCTTGCCATTGTAAATGTATTTTTTATTAAATGATTTTATGCCTATAGCTGCTATTATTATAAGTGTTAAAATAATTGCTGCTAAAATACTTAAATTTTGATGTGTTATTGAGTTTTGCTCTTTCTTTTTTTCTTCTACTGCTATATTTTGTTGCATTTCATTCCCCCCTACTTTGCTTAAGATAATTATATTTAAATGAACTTTATAAAACAACGTTTCTTAAGTATATGTAACTTTATTGTCACAATTGTAGAGGCTTGTATATTTATATAATAAATTCTCCTATTACAGGATAATGATCAGATAAATTAATAAATTCAACTTTATATCTACTCGGTCTTAGATTTTTAGACATAAAGATATAATCTATTCTGGATTTACTAGGTTCAAAAGTTTCTATATTTTCACAATCAAACAATATAGCTAAATCATAATATTCTTTTATTTTTACATTTATTTGGTTAAAATCACCACATATAATAATTTTTCCTCTTAATTTTTTTCCATAGTTATATATTTCCTCAATTTGAATTTGTCTTTCTTCTTCACTTAACCCTAAATGGGTATTTATTATGTTAACTAATTTATTATTTATAAAAAATTGTGTATGAATAAATCCTCTTTGCTCTTTTTTGCTACTTAAATAAAATCCATCTACATAGTTTACACATTTAGTAAAATAGATAGCAATTCCATAATTATCACTTTTTAGTTCTACAGTTTTTAAAAAGTAACCTTTTATATTTAAATCATTTAAAATTCTAAAATGTATACTCTCTAGCACTTCTTGAAGACATATTATATCTGCATTTATATTTTTTAAAAAACTTAATAATTCATCTAGGGTATCTTTATTGTGTAAATCCATCCCTTTATGAATGTTGTAAGTTATAATTTTCATTTATCCTCCTAAATTTTAGTTGCATAAATTTTAACTTCTTTCTTTTTTTATCCTTGTACATTTACCTTGATTTATAACAAATAAGAATCCCATTTTTTTATATAATTCATCTAATTCTCCTATGCTAACATCTCCCTTTCTTAGGTTATTTATAGTTATTTCCTCTAGTCTTCTATTTGATATCATCATTGGTCTTTCTCTCCTTCATAAATTAATAATTTATACTATTTATATTCATGTATGACATTATTTATTACTAAACTTCAACCGAACAACTGTTCCTTTAATACTTATTATAAATCAAACACCTGTTCGTTTTCAATAGGAAAATATTATTTTTTATGTTTTTTTGTCATTTTTTGTGAAGAAAAGAGTGCTATATAATAATTTTTAATATTATATAGCACTCTAATTAACTAAGCATTTATTTATTTTATCTATTTTAAGGAATTTTTATATTGTATACAATATACTATATATCATAAATCACATTTTGTCAACATAATAAACTATACTTTTTATATATAGTGTACACATTTTAAAATTTTATAAATCCAAATCTAATTTTTAGTTTTTTTATTATTTAAAAACATGTAATATGATGCTGAAAATATTATTATATAGCCTATAAAACTGTACTTATCCGGAATCACATTAAATACGACTATACTTATAATAGCTGAAAATATTATATTTGAATAATCAAATATAGAAATTTCCTTAGCTGGTGCATATTTATATGCAAGAGTAACTCCAAATTGTCCAATACTCGCAAAAACGCCTCCTAAAACTAAATATAAAAATTGTATAAGAGTCATAGATTTGTATGTCATAATTGCAAACGGAAATATTGAAACTGTTGAAAATAATGAAAAGAAAAATACCACAGTGTAAAATTTCTCTTTTGCACCAAGCACTCTTAGGCAAGTATACGCTGACGCTGCAAATATAGCCCCTAGGATTCCTGCAACATATGGTATCATAGCAAAATTCAATGTTGGTTTTATTATAAACAAAGCTCCTATAAATGCTATAATTACCGCTATAGCTTGATTTGACTTAATTCTCTCCTTTAAAAATATAGCTGAAAATATTATTACAAAAAACGGACTTAGTTTATTTAGCATATTTGCATCTGATAAAACCAATTTGTCAATAGCATAAAAATTAAGTATTATTCCTAAAGTACCAAATATAGATCTTAAAATTAATACTTTTCTATTTTCTTTACTTCCAAACGCACTTTCTTTATATTTTAATATTAATGTAAATGCAATTATACATGATACTAAATTTCTAAAAAAAGTTTTCTGAACACTAGGCAAATCACCAGATAGCTTTATAAAAGCTGACATCATAGCAAATCCAAATGCAGATAAAATTATAAATACTATTCCTTTATTTCTATCACTTAAATTATTTAATTTCCCCAAATTTTACACCTCCGTAACTAATCATATATTGTATACAGTATAACATATAATGAAAGATGTTTTTACAATATCTTCTTAGCTTCTACTATTCTTTGTATTATTGTTATAAATATAATAGCTGAAAATAAATTTGTAAAAATTACTATATAACTCGGAAATAGTATCATTAAGCTAAACATTAAAAACCCTTCACTTCTTTCAGCAACTCCAGCTTGATAATAAAAAGATTTTATGCCTTTTTTTTCTACTAAAGCCCCTACTGTTAAAAATATAGTCATAGAAATTATAATGCATATAAGTAGTACAATAAAATTAATTCGTGCATTTGAGTAACTCATCGCTAATGATAGTATTATAGATGTTTCAACAATTCTATCAAAAGTTATATCCATTAATGTTCCAAATAAAGATGTAGTTTTAGTTTTCCTAGCTATAGCTCCATCTATAGCATCTAAATAGCCTGATATCCAAAGAGTTATAACTGCAAGTATATTCATATCAATATATACGAATATACTTGTTAGTATACCTAAAAATAACGCTATAACAGTTACATTATTTGCAGTTAAATTTAACTTAATAAAAAAATCAGCTCCATAATTTATAATTGGATCTATATACTTTCTTCCATGTGTATCTAGCACAATTTCACCTACTTTTTCTGTGTATTTATAAACTTATTTTTTAAAACAATTGATGATAAAATTAACAGTATAAGAGCCATTATAGATAAATAAAAGCTATTGCTCCCAATATCAACTGATTGCGCTCCAATATTTGTAAATACAAGAATTCCTGGAATAGTTCCCACTATAGTTGCAAATATAAAATCTCTATATTTTATATTTGTAAGACCAGCTCCATAACTAATCACATCAAACGGAAACAAAGGTATAAGTCTAAGTAATAAAATGACAAAAAAGCCTTTTGAATTAATCATTTCCTCTATATAATCTAATTTTTCTTTCGTAATTTTCTTTACAAAACTTCTTCCAAGTTTTCTAGATATATAAAAAGATAAGCTTGATCCTATAAGAGCACCTATAAGAGTATATATGTACCCTTTGTATAATCCAAATATAATTCCTCCTCCAATTGCTAAGATTGAATCTGGAAAAGAGTTAAAGGTACTAATGCAAACATTATAATATATACAAACGGTGCTAGTTTCCCAAATGAAGTAACATATTTTTGTATATCATTTGGGCCTATATCCATGTTTAAAATTTTGTATAGAATGCTTCCAATTACAAAAACTATAATTCCCGATAATACTAATTTTAAAAACTTGCTAAATTTATAGTTCATACCAACCTCCAATTGATTATTTGCATAGTGTAGTTGTTTTATATCTTGTAATCCATTTATTCAGTGTTTTTATCTTAGATTGTGTAAATACATTTTTATTTATAACTTCTTCATTAAATAGCAAGTCTAGTATATGAAGTATATTTTTATTCGAATTTAAAAGTGATTCACAGCACGATTCACAGTAACAAATTATATTTTCGCACGCAGTCTCATCAGCTCTACTATTCATCTGCTTTAAAGCAAGTTTGTAATTTGTTACTCCCACCATGCCTCCAGCGCCACAACAAACAGTATCTTTTTTGTTGTTTTTAAACTCAATTGTATTTAACCCTATCTCTCTTAATATCCATCTAACACTATCATGTATTTGTTGTTCATCTCTTGTAGAGCATGAATCATGTATCGCAACTTTTATGCCTTCATAATTATTTTTTAAATTATTTGGAACTCCAGTTTCATTTATAACTTCATATACAGTCTTTATCTTCACACCTTTGCTGTGTTTTTTTATAGTATTGTAGCAATTCGGACATGCAACTATAATTTCGTCTATTCCTTCTTTTTTATATATTTTTCTAAGCTAGAATAATATTTTTTAAACTTATCTTCATCTCCCATTGATAATGTTGGTTTTCCACAACACTTTAATGTCATTCCAATATTAGTATAATACTGCTTCAAGTATTCATATGTCTTTAAAACAATATCTTCACTATAACTGCTTAAACTACATCCTGGTAAAAATACCGTTTTATTATTATTAACTTTTAAGCTTTTTGAGAATATAGGCGAAAAACTATTCATTTGATGAAACCTAACAACTTTATATCCATCTCTTTTTACTTTTTGTTTATTATTTGAAACTGCATATTTTCGTATTTCATAAAATGTAGATTTTAAGTCTATTCCTTTAGGACACTTACTTGTGCATAATCCACAAAGCATACATGAATATGCAACTTTTCTTATATCTATACTATCGTCTAATATTCTATTCATTAAATCCTTTGGTGAATTCTCAAACTCTTTCATCATAGGACAATCGTGAAAACATAACTTACAATTTATACATTTATTTTCATCATCTTTAACTTTATTTTTTAAATTTTCATTTAGCTCCATTCATCCTCACCTCTCATATATACAAAATGAAATATCCCAAAATTTGATTAACAAATTTGGGATATTTCTTATACTAAATATTAACTAACCTTATTTTTATCATTATATATTTTCTTTAGTACATATATTAAAACACTTATAGCACTAAGTGTAAGAATTCCCATAATCATTAATTTAGCCCCACCAGTAAGCATATCTCCAACATACGAATATATTATAGTTGCTGGAAGCTGCCCAATCCCAGTAGCTATAAAAAATGATACAAAACTCATAGATGTCAATCCTGCTGCATAACTAACTAAATCAAACGACATAAATGGAAGCAATCTCGCTATTAATATTGTATGTTTTCCATATTTATTGAAAAATTCATCTACGCTATCAATAGCAAACTTACTTGTAAATTTTTCTACTGTATCTCGTCCTAAAAATCTTGCTATATAAAAACACAATGCAGCTCCTGCCATAGCACTAATCCAAGAAAGAATAGCGCCCTTTACCCATCCAAATAAAGCTGCATTTGCAAACGTTATTAAAAATGCAGGCAACGGAGCAGCTACAGACTGAAGTATCATTAAAGTAAATGATATAATCGGTGCCCAAATTCCAAACGATAAAATATATTGCTTTAAGCTTTCTAAATTTAACATACTTAAGTAAAATATCATTTGATTTATAAATCGATTAACAGGTCCTACAAATAAATATATACATATAATCAGAAGTAAAACTCCTATTTTTAAAATTAAAGATTTTTTCTTTTTTTGTTTCATAATTTACCTCTTATTTCTCAACAGGATTAGTTTTGTCTCCTGCCCACTCATAGTAAGATGCATCATAGTTTTTAACATTATCATATCCTATTGATTTTAATATTAATGCCATGTGTCCTGATCTAATTCCAGATGTACAATAAGTAACTATTTCATCATCTTTATTTATACCTGCATCTTTAAATAACTTTTCTAAATCCGCTTTAGATTTTATAGTTCCATCTTCATTATACACTTCATTAAATGGTATATTTATAGATTTAGGTATATGTCCACCTCTAGCTTCTCCAAACTTAGTAGAGCCATCATACTCATCTTTTTCTCTTGTATCTATTATTTTAACATCATTCATTTTTTCTTTTAAAGTCTTTGTATCTATGTTTATATCATTTTTAAGTTCTTTTATAACATACTCTGATTTCTTAGGATCCACTTTTTCTTTAGATATTTCTTCTCCGTTAGATTTCCAAAGGTCCATTCCTCCGTTTAACATTCTAACATCTACTCCTGTTTCTTTGAACATCCAAGCTAGTCGTCCGTCTTCACCCCATCCATTTTTCTGAGCATAAACGATAACTTTTTTATTTTTGTCTATTCCAAGGTCTGAATATATCTTAGATAGTTGATCTTTATCTAAAAGAGTTCCCCAATCCTTGTCTCCTGCTTTACCTTCCATTTTACAGAAACTTTGCCAAGCTACATTTATAGCTCCTGGTATATGTCCTTTATTATAGTCATCTTCACTTCTAGCGTCTATTATTAATATATCTTTATTCTTTAAATTTTTATTTAACCAGTCTACACTTGTAAAGTAATCATTGTTTTCATATGTATAATCCTGTTTTGTTGTTTGTACACTTTGTTCGTTTTTTGTAGTATTAGTGCTTTGTTCATCTTTTTTATCGGTACAACCTACTACTATCCCACTAGTTATTAATAATGAACTAACTATTAGCACTGCCTTTTTACTTCTAATGTTCATATGAATCCTCCTAAATAATTTTCAAGAATTTTTTGTCACTTTTTGTGTTACATCTTGGATTATATCATACTACATATTAGATCAACTATAGAAAAAACTATATATTCATTATTAAATATAGTTTAAATCTATCCAATTTATTAAATCTGAAGTTTAATTTCAAAATAAAAAAGGCCAGATTCAACTCCGGCCTTTTTTTTATTATTATTTAAACATTTTTTTACTAGCTTTTTTCATATCTTTTGCAACTTTTTCTCCTGCATGTTCTACTGAGTTTGAAAAAGATTGTATACCTTTTGACATATCATGGCCTAGTTCTTCCATTTTATGTCCCATTTCTTTAAACATTTTATTTTTCTTAGCCATTATATTCACCTCTTTATTATTTTATAAATTATTTTGCTCACAATTTATATTTCTATTCTTACTATTAAAGAGGCAAATCTTTAAAATATCTATATTAAGAATTTAAGTATAAATACAAATCCTATAATTACAGTAGTTATACTTATTTCTTTAACTCTACCAGAAAATAATTTTAATATTATATAAGATATCACTCCAAAAACTATACCATCAGCTATAGAATATGATAGAGGCATCATTATTATAGTTAAAAATGCTGGAATAGCCTCTGTAAAATCTTCTAAGTTTATTTCTTTTATAGGCTCTATCATGAATAATCCAACTAATACTAGTGCTGATGCTGTAACAGCTGGAGTTATTATAGCGAATAAAGGTGCAAAGAATAGCGCTAAAAAGAACATAACTGCAGTTGATACAGCTGTAAGACCTGTTCTTCCACCTTCTGCAACTCCTGATGCACTTTCAACAAAAGTACTTACTGTACTTGTCCCAAGACAGGCTCCTATAGTAGTTCCTATTGCATCTGCAAATAATGCTTTCTTCACATTTGGTACTTTTCCATTTTCATCTAACATTTTAGCTTTTGTAGCAACACCTACTAAAGTACCTATGGTATCAAACATATCCATAAATAACAGTGTAAATAAAACTATAACCATATCTAAAGAGAATATGTTATGCCACTCAAAGCTAAGTACAGTTGATGAAATTGAAGGAGGCATACTCATTACTTTTGTTGGTACATCTATAACTCCCATAGGTATTCCAATTATAGTTGTAACTATCATTCCTATAAATAATGCTCCTTTTATATTTTTAGCTAATAATATAGATGTTATTAGTATCCCTATTAAAGCTAATAATCCAGTTCCTGAAACTATATTTCCAAGAGCTAATATAGTCCCTCCACCTTCAGGGTGAACTATAACTCCAGCTCCTTCTAATCCAATTAATGAAATTAATAGTCCTATTCCTACTGAAATAGCTTTCTTTATGTTACTTGGAATAGAATCAACAATAGCTTCACGCACATTAAATAATGTTAATATTATAAATATAATTCCTTCTAAGAATACTGCTGTTAATGCAAATTGATATGAATATCCCATTCCTATTACTATAGTATATGCAAAATGCATTTAATCCCATACCCGGGGCTAAAGCAAATGGTAATCTTGCATATAATCCCATCATAAGAGTAGCTATAACTGCAGATAAAGCTGTAGCTGTAAACACAGCTCCATAGTCCATTCCTGCTGCAGATAATATACTAGGGTTTACTATTAATATGTATGCCATTGTCATAAAAGTAGTAATACCTGCTAAAATTTCTGTTTTTATAGTAGTATTGTTTTCTTTAAGTTTAAAATACTTATCCATTTAAATCCTCACTCTTTCTGTCGAATTTTGTTTTTCACAGAACTCTATCATATCATATTTTAAATTTTTATGCACATTATTTCGAATATTTTTTTATTTATATACATTTATGTATGTGTTTTTATTTTATATTTTATTATGCAATTGAAAATGTTTTTGTATTCATTTATAATTAAACATTGAAATTAATTTTTTATGGGAGGAAATTATACTATGGAAATAAAAAGATATGAAGGAACTGGTAGAATGAGCAGGGCAGTTGTACATAACAACACAGTGTATTTATGTGGACAAACGCATGGAGAAGGTGACGTTAAAGAGCAAACTAAGATGGTATTACAAAAAGTAGAAGATTTATTAAATAAATACGATTCTGACAAAGATCATATATTATCTGTTACTATATATTTAAGAGATATGAAAGACTTTGCTGATATGAATTCAGTTTGGGATTCTTGGGTAAACGAAGGCTCTGAGCCTGTTAGAGCTTGTGTTGAAGCTAGATTAGCTAGGGAAGCTTTATTAGTTGAGATGTCTGTTACTGCAGCAGTTAAATAATTAGTAATAAAAGCTATAAAACACAACTTTATTTGTATTTTATAGCTTTAAACTTAAATTTCATTAGTTTTCAATATAAAATTAATACTATCCTCAGGCTTATTCTCTATATATTCTCCCATATATAAGGTGTCCCCATTTTTTCATCTACTACAACTATACTATTTTTTAAATCATCATCTCCAGAGTACTCACCTCTAACAGCTTTATAACTTCCCATGCATATATATAATCTTTTATTTATAACTCTAAAGGATTCTATATATGACATTTCATTTAATTTTTCTACTTTATACTTTTGGCTTTTTTCTACTCTATTATTTTTTAAATCTATTGTATATTGAATTATATTTGTGTAACTATCATCACTATCATTTTTATTAAGCAAATATAGCTTGCCTTTTTCTATACTATATTGAATTGTATCTGTATCAATTGCTTCAATATCCTTATTATTAATTGTAGGCCCTTCCATATATTCAAATTTATTTTTTTTAATATCATAATAAATTAAATATACTTCTCCATTTTTTTCTTTATCCTTGGATAAGTTTCTATTGTTGAATATAATTTTCCATCATATTCAAAGCATGTTTGATTATTACTTATTATTATTTCACTATCTTTTTTCTTTTGTACAAATTCTCCAACTTTATCAATTTCTTTTTTATTTAAATTAAATTTATAAATATCAACAGCTACATCACCACTGCTTGTAATATTTCCTTTTGCAGAGTACTCAACATCTTCAGATACACTCGATAATATATATACATCTTCATTTTGAATACCCACAGTAAGTCCATAAGTAAAATTACTTTCTCCATCAAGACTTTTTGGTAAAGTTAAATCATATTCTTCAACTTTATCACTAGTAATATTTTTATTCACTATTTTAAAACTTAAGTTAGCATCACCTGTACCTGTATAATTTATTCCCATATCCTCTATATAACCTATATTTTTTCATTATAATATGTTTGATTGTATTGGTGTGCATTTTTAAATATATCCTTGTGTTCATCTTTTATTTTAATATTTTCTCTTAGATTATATATTACTTTGGAATTCTTTTTTACTGTAAATTTATCTTTAGATGTTATAGTTTGAACATTTCCATATACTCCATTTTGAGTTTGAGATATAAATAATACATCTCCTATCTCACGTTGATTTCCCTTTATATCTACTAATTCAGGCTTGGGTTGATTTATAATAAGACCTAATAAAACTAGTATAAAAGAGAATACCGCTAATACTAAAATTGTAATTGATAATTTTTTATTCATACAAACCCTCCTTTATACACAAACCCTTTTATTTATTAATCTATACGAAATTAATATAGATACTACAAATAATAAAATATAGTATATTATGTGATTTAGTAATAAGTTTCCTAAAACCTCAGTATCTAATCCTATTATAAATACATATCCTATTATAGTAATTAAAATGTATCCAACCCCTAGTAATACTCCAACTTTTTTAAAAGATCTTTCTATTAAAACACCAGTAAATATAACTACCACAGCAATTATTATCCCAAATAAATCTATCATTAAAAAGTCTAATAAATATGGCGATACTACGTTTATTTGATTAATTGATTGCATCATATTAGTATATACATTCACAAAATTTGGAGATCCTATTCCAGCAATTGCTTTTATAATATTTAAGTCAATATACCAAAATAAAAATTGACATGCGATTACTCCATATATCATAACAAGCACCATAATTAACTTAGATATATATATATTAAATCTTGGTTGTGGAAGACTTAATAATATATATATTGTTTTACTTTTTGAATAATAGTCTCTATACCATATAATAGTTGCATATAATAAACAAAATAATACCGCTACTCCTAAAGCCATACTACCGTATATATATATATCATTTTTTGTAAATTCATTTACAAAACTATAACCTAAATTAGTTTTTAGTATGTCTAGATTCATAGGTAAATTATTTTCTAAACTAATCCTTTTTACAGAATCATATAAAGTTTTCATAACTCCAACTAAATTAGCTATAAATAAGGTTCCTATAAGCAAGAAGTACAATTTGTATATTCGTTTAAACTCTATATTATATAAAGTGAGTATCCTATTCACCTTTATATACCTCCCTCATTTTATCTATTATTGATTTTCCTTCTTCTTCACGAGTCTTTTCTGCATTGAAAACTAAAGAAAGTTTTCCATCATCAATAAGAATTACATCATCTGCTATCATTTCAATTTCAGCTATCTCATGAGTAGTTATTATTATACTTTGTTCATCACTCACATACTTAGTCATTACACCTAAAAAATCTTCTCTTTTAAATATATCTATTCCTGAGAATGGCTCATCTAATATAGTGTATTTAGCATTTTGAGCAAACCCTAATATAATTTTAACCCTCGCAATATTCCCCTTTGAAAGCTCTGAAATTTTTTTATCATCAGTTAAATTAAATAGTTTTAGCATATCATATGCTTTTTCACTGTCCCATTTTTTATAAAATTCTTTCATAAATTCAAAACTTTCTCTTATTGTAAGTTGTGCAAAATAGTTATCTACATCTGGTACAAAGGCTAGTTTTTCATATATTTTATAATTTATTTTTTCTCTGTCTATTAATATTTCCCCTCTATCTAATTTTACAAGTCCACATATAGCTTTCAAAATAGTCGACTTACCAACCCCATTTATTCCTAATATGCAAGTTATCTTTCCCTCGTGGATTTCAAAGGATATATTATCTAATGCTTTTATTTTTTGTACTTTTTACTAGCATTTTTTATTTCTATCAAATTTACTCCTCCTAAAATCTATCATTTATTATATTTATAACTTCTTCTTTTTTAACGTTTATAGCTTTCATACTTGATATAAATGATCCATGGATTCATTTATTAAATCTTCCTTTATTTTTGTTATTATAGAACAATCATCCGTTATGTTGCTCTGATAGTTTCTATGAGTTGTTATTATCCCCATTTCTTCCATTTCTTTATATGCTTTTTGGACAGTATTTGGATTTACTTTTATCATAACCGCCATATCTCTTCTAGACGGTATTATATCTCCTATCCCTAATTCACCTACTACAATCTGTTGCTTTATATATCGTATAATTTGAATATAAACCGGTTCTTTATCGTTTGGAATAAAACTCATAATTTCCACCTCCGTATCACTGTACCATGCAAATAGCACACCTCTAAGTGTATTATATATATAGTACACTTAGAGTTCAACTGTTAATTTAAGTAATAAACTCATTTATATATATAAATACATTTAATTTATTGTTTCATACATAATAAAGCCCTAATATTTATATAAATGAATTAAGGAGGTGATTTTATTTTAGATAAACTTAAATCCTCTATGAAAAATCAATTTAATATATATGAAAACTATACAGTGTCTGACTATAACTTTGATTTTATGGGGGAATATATACTTACCAATTCAAAATACTTTTTAAATAAAAAAAAAGTAATTTGGTCTTATGATAATAAAGAGTATGTGTTTGCAAAAGAATTGGATAATCTATCTATCGATTACTTAGAAAAAAATTTGTTATCTTTTACTGATTTTGCTATGCAAAACCTTGTACAAGTTGATGAAAATCACATGTCTACAACTATAACTCTATTTGTGTCTACAGATCATATCGATAAAGTTTTAAAATCTAAAATACCTAAGATAAAAAAAAGAAGAAGCTATATGTTAGGCCTTAAAGGCTATTCATCACTAAGAATAATCCTTTTTGATAAATCTACAAATGAATTTATTTATAACTGCGATTCTAAAGATGTCATTCACTTTTATAAGGAGGTTTATTATGAATTCATTAACACTACTTTTAATAAGTGCACTTATTCTTTTTATAGGATATGTATGTTATGGCGGCTATTTAGCTAAAAAATGGGGCGTAGATGATACAAGAAAAACACCAGCTCATACTAAATATGATGGCGTTGACTATGTTCCTTCCAAATCACCAGTGTTATTAGGTCATCACTTCGCCTCAATTGCTGGTGCAGGTCCTATAGTAGGTCCTATTCAAGCAGCTATATTTGGTTGGATTCCTGTTGCCCTTTGGGTCTTAATAGGAAGTATTTTCTTTGGTGGTGTTCAAGACTTTGGTTCTTTATTTGCATCTATTAGACATGAGGGGAAATCTATAGGTGAAATAATAGAATCAAATATGGGTAAAAAAGGCAAAAAGCTTTTGCATTATTTGCTTGGTTAACTCTAGTTTTGGTTGTTTCAGCCTTTGCAAATATAGTAGCTGATAACTTTGTTTCTACCCCACAAGCTGCTAGTGCTTCAATATTTTTTATAATTTTAGCAATTTTATTTGGGATAGCAGTTTATAGATTTAAAATGCCTTTAATTCCAGCTTCTATAGTAGGTGTTTTAATGTTATTTGGATGTATTTACTTAGGTTTTTTATTCCCTATAGCTTTAAGTAAACAAACTTGGATAATATTACTTATGATCTATATTTTCATAGCTTCTGTAACTCCAGTTTGGATATTACTTCAACCTAGAGATTATCTTAACTCTTATCTATTGTATGCAATGATAATTGGAGCTCTTTTAGGTATTGTCATATTAAGACCAGAAATACAAATGGATGGATTTGTAGGATTTAATGTTAGAGGTCAATACTTATTCCCTATATTATTTGTAACTGTTGCTTGCGGAGCTATTTCAGGATTTCATTCACTTGTTGGATCTGGTACATCTTCAAAACAATTGTATAAAGAATCAGATGCTAAAAAATAGGTTATGGAGCTATGCTTATAGAAGGTCTTCTGGCAATTGTTGCTCTTATAACTGTAGCTTATATTTCTAACAAACAATTTGGAAGTTTATTAGGAAACGGTGGTCCTGTCAACGTATTCTCTGAAGGAATCGCTAATTTTATGGCGTCGTTTGGTATTCCTTTTGTTATAGGTAAAACATTTACATCACTTGCTATATCTGCATTCGCTCTTACATCTTTAGATACTGCTACTAGACTTGGTAGATTTATATTCCAAGAGTTTTTTGATACTAATGGTTTAGACAATAAAGGCGCTACAAAAGCCAATCTACTTAGTAATATGTATGTTTCTACCACTATAACAGTTGTATGTTCTGGTCTTTTAGCTGTTATGGGTTATGAAAAAATATGGCCTATATTCGGATCTGCAAACCAACTTTTAGCAGCAATAGCATTAATGGCAATAGCTATATGGCTTGCTAATTCAAATAAGAGTTTCAAAGAATTTATAATTCCTATCATTTTTATGTTCATAGTTACTATCGTATCATTATGCTTTAATATAAAAGCTAATATAGGAGTTAATTATGCCCTTGTAATAATAGCAGTTCTTTTGCTTGTTTTAGCTCTTATATTAATAAAGGAAGCTATTATGTTTATAAAAAAGAAAAAGATAAAGATTTTAAATAAATAAAAATAAGCTATCTTAAAAAAGATAGCTTATTTTTTATTTATTTAAATAGTTAAAACTTAAATCTCTATAAAAGTTAGCTTGGGTTAATCTTATATATGGAATTAGCCATAAAAAACCTATACCAAATGTAAGTGTAGATAAAATAGCCCAGCCTATAAAGCTTAACTCTATAACAAAAAATTTCCATTTATTACCCTTCATCATTTTTATACTTAATCCCATAGCTTCTATAGTACCTAAGTGTTCATGTTCTATTATTATATATGGAGTTAACATTAAAGCAAGTTCAAGTATAGTTAAAAGTATTAACAATACCAATATCACCAAAATTCCAAATATAAATCCTGCTCCGAATCCTGATTCTGAAAAAGTAAATACAACTGTTCCACCTAGCGCTATACCTATTATAATAAATGTAGCTACAAATACAATTGCAGATAATATAACTGTATATATTAATGCTTTTATAAATTTACTTTTAGAAACCAAAACATCTGAAAAAGAACCATTTCCCATTTTTCAATAAACATTAAGTAAAAGTTAGGAATTCCTATAGTTATAAATACTCCAAATCCAAATGACACTACAAACATTACTAAAGCTACTAACATAGAGTCTGATTGTCCTTGCAACATACTTATTATTATAGATGCTACACTATAAGATAGTGTCAATAATACAGGTATCTTCCAATTTCCCTTTAATTGACTTTTCGATAATTCTTTTAGTTGAACTCTATCGATTTTAAACGCCCCCTTATTTTTAATTTGTATGACATTTAAAAGTACATACATTATATTATATTAAAAACTTTTTATTTATTGATTAAATTATTAATTTATTGATATATATA